>VAZQ01000496.1 GCA_005883115.1 Alphaproteobacteria bacterium
TATGGGCGGGATGAGGATCATCGATCGAGCGGGATGATATGGCGCAGGACAAGCCGGAACGAACGGTGGAGGCGCGGGTGGAGCAAACTCCGCGCTCGGTCCTGCGTATCCCCTCGTCGCAAGCCATGCGCATCCTCGTCACCAATGACGACGGCATCCATTCGGAGGGCCTCGACGTCTGCGCCGAAATCGGCCGCGCGCTTTCCGACGACGTCTGGGTGATCGCGCCCGAATTCGACCAGTCCGGCGTCTCGCATTCGCTGTCGCTCAACGACCCGCTGCGGCTGCGCGAGATCGGCGAGCGACGCTTCGCGGTGAAGGGCACGCCCACCGATTGCGTCATCATGGGCGCGCGGCACGTGATCAAGGATCGCCGACCCGATCTGGTGCTCGCTGGCGTCAATCGCGGCCGCAATGCCGGCGAGGACGTGATTTATTCCGGCACGGTCGCCGGCGCGGTGGAAGGCAGCATTCTCGGCATTCCCTCGCTCGCGCTCTCCCAAGCCTATCGCTCGCGCAGCGGCGAGCCGCCGCATTGGGAAACGGCGGTTCACTTCGGCCCAGATATCATCCAGCGCGTGCTCGCTGCTGGCATTCCACGCGACGTGCTGGTCAACATCAACTTTCCCGATTGCGCGCCCGGCGACGTCAGGGGCGTCGCCGTCACCACGCAGGGACGCAACCGGCAGGAACGGCTGCAGATCGATCAGCGCCAGGACGGCCGCGGCAATGCCTATTACTGGATCGCCTATGTCCGCACGCGCGCGCAGCCGCCGGCCGACGGCAGCGATATTTCCGCGCTTGCGGACAACCGTATTGCAGTGACGCCGCTGCGGCTCGACATGACCGATGAGCCGTTCATGACGCGTCTGGCGGAGCTTTTCGATTGACGCGTTCTCGGGACGTGACGCGCACCACGCGCCGTTAGTTCTTTTCGCCCTCGAGTGCGGTTTGCAGCATCTGCTTGAGGCCTTCCATCTGGAATGGCTTCTTCAGCATCGGCCGGTCGCGGTAGGGGCCGGGCACACCCCGCTCGCCATAACCGGTGGCAAAGACGAAGGGCATGCCGCGGGCGACAAGCGCGTCGGCGACCGGCAAGACCGGCTCGCCATCGAGATTGACGTCGAGGATTGCCAGATCAAAGTCCGCGGTCTTCGCGGCCTGCAAGGCCTCCTCGATGCGCCCGGCTTCCGCAGCGACGGTGTAGCCAAGCTCGGCGAGCATGTCCTCGAGCAGCATGCGGATCATCAACTCGTCCTCGACGACGAGCACCCGCTTCGCCGCGGGCGGCTGAGCTGGCGTGACAGCTGTCATCCTGTCTCCGACTTTGCGATCGTCCAGGCGTGGTAGAGGGCAGCAGAGTGTCAAGGCGAAGTTGAGGCGCCCGCCGGCTGATCTGGCAACCACTTGGATTCACGTTGCTTTCGCCGCGCTGTCTGGCCGAGCCGGTTTTGCGTTAAAGTCGACCAAGGAGGCTCGGCGTGCCCAAGCAATCGCCTGGCGACGACAATGTCGGCCGAATGCAGTTCCTGCTCGGCCTGCGCAGGCGCGGCATCAGCGATCCGGCCGTGCTGCGCGCCATGGACGAAGTGCCGCGCGAACACTTCGTCGAAAGCTCGTTGATGGACAAAGCCTATGCCGATCAGGCGCTGCCGATCGCCTGCGGGCAAACCATCAGCCAACCCTACGTGGTCGCCTTCATGACCGAGCAGCTCGGCGTGCAGGCAAACCATCGCGTGCTCGAAGTGGGCACCGGCTCAGGTTATCAGGCCGCCATTCTCTCTCGCCTCGCGCGCGAGGTGATCAGTGTCGAGCGGTACCGGACGCTGGCGCAAGCCGCGCAGCAGCGGCTGGCGGCGTTAGGCTATGACAATGTCGAGGTGCGTTCGGGAGATGGTCTCGCCGGCGTGGCCGAGCGCGCGCCCTACGCCCGCATCATGGTCACCGCCGCGGCTGAAATCATTCCCGAAGCGCTTCTCCAGGAACTTGCCAAAGATGGTGTGATGGTGTTGCCGCTCGGGCCGCACGCAGGTCCGCAGCAGCTGGTGAAGCTCACAAAGGGTGAACAGGGAATTAAACAGGAGGATCTCATCGGCGTGCGCTTCGTGCCGCTTCTGCCCGGAAAGGCGCGCGAACTGTAATGATCTTGTTCATGCGGCGGCAAGATTGCGGCCCCATAACCGCTTAAAGTCGTATTAACCCGCAAGGTATTAACTCGGCATGCGTGTGCGTACGGGTGGGGGTGCATGTCGCGCGTTCTCGAGATGTTGCGCTCGCGGCGTCTGCCGCGAGCAGCCGTGCTGGCGCTGATCAGCGCTGGGGTTGCCGGCTGCAGCGGTGACACATCTCGATTCAATGACAATCCCTTCGCGTCTCTCACCCATCCCGAGGCGACCGCTTCGATCCCGCAAGCGCAAACCGCGCAGGCTCCGCAGCCGTCTGTAGCGGGAAGCGGCAAGACCATGGTCTCGAACGGCACGGGA
>VAZQ01000163.1 GCA_005883115.1 Alphaproteobacteria bacterium
TCGGTCGTCGCCACGGTGCCAGCCGTGCGTCCCTACCGGTACATGGTGATCAACAATCGTTTGCTACTGGTCGATCCGGCGACCGGGACTGTTGTGGCCGAGGTCACGGATTAGCGCCTCGGATGCGCGGCGCGAAACCAAACCCGGTTTCGGCGGTTATGTCCGCATACTGACCGCCAGGTGCCTCCGCGCGATCGCGCGGAGGCAGGGCTCGCTGACGCAGGCAGTGGCCGCGAGTCGAACGGTCGCGGGCGGAACGCGAGGCGGAACGTAAGGAGGCAATCATGCGACGCGATTTTCTTCGGACCAGCGCGATCGCTCTCGTCATTATCGGCAGCGGTGGCTTTGCCGCTGCCGAAACGCAGCCACAGTCGAATGCCGCATTCGTCAACGGCGCCTTGGCTGTTCCGGGCGCGCCGACGAATACAGACACGGTCCCGGCAAAATTCTCGCAGAAGAACGCGGCCGACGACGAGCTCATCACGATTGCCTATACGTTCAAGACGCTCACGGACGATCAGCGCCGGGCCGTCTATCAAATGCTGAAGGGCCAGCCGACCAGCTCCGCCTTCAACGCGGATGTCGGCGTCGAGCTTCCGCCCAACATCGAGCTGCGACCGATTCCCGCTGAGCTTGCTGAGCGCGTGCCGCAAACGCGCGAGTATAGCTACGCGGTGACGGGCGACCGCGTGTTGCTGGTCGGCACGAGCCGGATCGTGGCAGGCGCCTTTGCCGATGCGAACGTCCCGATGAGCGAGGGACGCCGCGGGCCGTAGTGGCCTGTCCGGCGCGGACCTCCATCATCAGGCGTGGGCTGCCGCGACTGTCGGGCGCTCGTTTTGCAAGCGACGGGGCCCAGCGCGGAGCATCTCCATCAGTTTTCGCACCGAGCCGAGCTTTTCCAGATTGGCGACGGCATCGATCGTGCCCGCGATCGCGGCGGGGCTCAGCACGCCAGCTGCATAGGTGCGGAACTTGTCCTCGATTTGCCCGCGGGACAGGGGATTCTCCGGTGATCCGCGTGGATGATCGCAATGAGCCTTGAAGGTAGCCCCGTCCATGTCGATCTCGACTGCCGCTTGTACTTCGCCCAGCGTCGGATCGGCACGTCTCTCGATCTGCTCCGCTGCCGCCCGCCGCATCTTCGGATCGTCGTAGCGCGCGGGCTCAAACTGGGCCAGCGTGAGTTCCTGATCGTGCAAGATCACCGCCGCGGTATAATGACCGGAAATCAGCGCATCGAACTTCCCCTTGTACCGCGCAAGCTTGCCGTGCAGATCGAACGCCGGCTGGCTCAAGGCAACGCGAACCTTTTTCACCTTGGCGGGATCGATTTTGTGCCGTTCGACGAGATCGAAGATGGCGGTGTTCATGCCCTGGATTGAGGAAGCGGATGGCCAAAGGCGCAACGCGATCCGCTCGAGCTCCCAGCGCCGTCCGAGGTCAGCAGTGACCGCCTCCGGGCGGCCGCCATTCGCGTAAACATTGTAAAGGCCGCCGTCCGTGGCGGTGAGAAATTCGCGTGTCGCCAGAAACTTCTGCTCAGCGAGGAGCGCTGCTAGCAATCCTGAGAGCGCGCCGCGGCATTGGTGGAATTTCACGGTCGGCGTTCCCCATGCCGCAAAGGTGCCGGCCGCTTGGCTGCCCGCCAGACCGAACGCCTTTGCCATCCTATCGGTATCGAACCGGCGGAGCCGGCCCACCGCCGCGGCGGCACCGAAGGGACCGAGCACGCCCGGACCATGCCAGCCTTTGGCGCGGAAGGTGCGGTAATCGAGGCCGACCCCGATCCGGGTCGTCACTTCGCAACCGCCGGCGATGGCCACGAGGAGGTCGCGGCCCGATGCGCCGTCACGCTCGGCGATGGCCAAAGCGGGCGGCATGACTTCCGGCGTCACGTGCGTCAGCGTCGGCCGGTGCACGTCGCACATGGTCACCGCGGTGACCAGGTAGCCGTTTAGAATGGTCGCGCCGGCGAGCGACAGCGCCTCGCCGCCGATGACGGTGCTCTCGTTCGACTGCGCGAGCGCTGATGCAAGCGCAGCGACCTGCTGCGTCTCCTCTCCTCGGTGCCCGGCGACCGCACAGGCCAGCGCATCGAGCAGCAGGTTCTTGCAATGCTCGCGCACGCGCTCCGGAACATTCTCGTACTGCAGCGATGCCGCAAAGCTGGCCAGTGCCTCAGTCACGTTTGCGGACATGGGAGTCTCCGTTGCAACGATGGCTTTCGTGGAGAATGAAGAGTTCTCCTAGCACCCGAGGTCATCGTAATTGGAATCCGAACCCGCGGGCAATATCAGGCCAAGCGGCAAGTTAAAGCCATCCAAGGATCGAGTAGCGCGGCGCCTGGGTGGGAGGAACCTCAGTCTGGTTCCCTCGCCATCCCTCTGTCCGTCAAGGGAACCCGGCTAAATGAGCAACGCGGGCGCTACGGCGGCGCGGTCGCGCCGTGCACTCCGGATTGCCTTCGGCTGATCCGGGCGCCGGCGGATGCTTTTTGATTCACGGTATTCGGCGGATATTGGCGACAATCGCGACGCTTTTCTGCCCAAATATTGCTGTACTAACATTGGTGAATTCGAGCGGGCGGGTACTTTGAGTTCTAGTTGGGGCGAAGCGATTCGCCGGGGATCTGGGGACAAGCAAATTGAAGACGCGATATCGGTCAGCACTCGTTGCTGCACTCGCTTGCGCGAGTGCGCTCGCAATCACCCTTGCCGTAGAGCCGGCTGGCGCGCGCGGTGCCAAAGGCGCACACTCGACGGCCAAAGCCGCAGGCAAAGCCGCCAAGTCCACCGGAAAAAAGGTGGCGGGCAAGTCCAAGGCAGCGCCTGAGAAATCCGTGGTGCCGCAAATCGCGCTGGCGCATGGGCCAGCGCCGCAGACCTCGGCCGCCGACATCGCACTGGTCAAGAGCGCCATCGAGGCGCTACGCCACGGCGGCGCCAGTAAGGCGACCGAAGTCGCGGCCACGATCTCGGATCCGGTGGCGCGCAAGTTGGTTGAATGGATCGTTTTGCGCAGCGATCATAGCGGCGCTGACAGCAAGCGCTTCCTCGCCTTCATCGCCGGCAATCCGGGCTGGCCGAACCTCGGGATGTTCCGCAAGCGCGCGGAGGCGATGCTGTGGGTCGAGAACATCAAGCCGGCACAGGCGTTGAGCTTCTTCGACCGCTCGCCGCCGCAGTCGGGCATGGGCCTCCTGGTGCTGGCGCGCGCGCTCATCGCGCAGGGCGACATCGAGGCCGCCAAGCCCCTCATACGCGAGGCCTGGCGCTACCACACCCTCTCCGCTGACGTCGAGAAGCAGGTGCTCGAGCGCTATTCGGAATATTTGAGCCGCGCCGATCACAAGGCGCGCATGGAGAAAAGGCTGTTCGCCGGGGACAACGAAGCCGCGTTGCGCGCCGCGCATCGGCTGGGCAGCGCCGATCTCGCGATCGCGCAGGCGCGCATCGCGATCAACCGCAAGGGCGGCAATGCGAGGAAGCTCCTCGACGCCGTGCCGGCGGACGCACGGCAAGATCCCGGCTATCTGTTCGCGCACGCGCACCTTCTGCGTCATGAGAACAAGATTGCCGAGGCGGCGCAGGTGCTGCTGTCCGCGCCCTGCGATCTCGCCCAGGTCCATGACGGCGAGGAATGGTGGGTCGAGCGCCGCATCATGGCCCGCAAGCTGCTCGATTTGGGCGACGCCCGCTCGGCCTATCGCGTGGTAGCGGAGGGAGCGGAGCCGACCAAGGAAAACTCGCGCATCGAGCGTCATTTCATGGCGGGATGGATCGCGCTACGTTTTCTCGACGACCCGGCCATGGCGGCAACGCACTTCAAGCGCATCCAGGACGTGACGCGCCATCCGACCTCGCACGCGCGCTCCCATTACTGGCTGGGGCGGGTGGCCGAGGCGTTAAACCAGCCGAATGAGGCACGCGCCGAATATGAGACGGCGGCGCGCGGTTCGGCCGCCTATTACGGACAGCTCGCCCGCGCCCGGTTGGGGCTTCCGGCGCTTGCGCTTGCGCCGCCGCCGGCAAAGCCGGACAAGCAAGCCGAGGCTAACCGGCTCGAGCTTGTTCGCGCGCTCGAGATTCTATACGCGCTCAACGAACGGCAACTGGTCATCACGCTGATGGCCAGTATCGGCGAGTCGGTCAACGACCCGGGCACGCTCTCGGCGCTGGGCGAATTGGCCGAGCAGTATGAGGACGCACGCGGGATGCTGCACATGGGCAAGGGTGCGCTCGCGCGCGGCTTGCCGCTCGACTACTACGCGTTTCCGACGGTTGGCGTGCCGCGCTATTCGCCGATCGCCCCGAGTATCGAGAACGCGATGCTGTTTGCGATTATTCGCCAGGAGAGCGCATTCGATCCGTCCGACTGGTCGCACGCGCAGGCGATGGGCCTGATGCAGGTGACGCCGGAAGCCGGAAAAGATACCTGTAAGCGGTTCGGCTGCACTTACGACTTCAAGCGCCTACGGACGGATTCGCCGTATAACCTTCAGGTCGGCGCCGCCGAGATCGCCGGCGTGTTGCAGGACTACCGCGGCAACCAACTTCTGGCTTTTGCCGCCTACAATGCCGGACGCGGCCGCGTCCAGGAGTGGATCGCAAAATACGGCGATCCGCGCGACCCGAAGGTCGATCCCGTCGATTGGGTCGAACGCATCCCGTTCATGGAAACCCGCAACTACGTGCAGCGGGTGATGGAGAACTTCCAGGTCTATCGCGTGCGCTTCGGCAATGACGCGCCGCTGACGATCGATAAGGACCTGCGCCGCGACGCGGCTGCGCGTTAAGCCCAACGGCCTCTGTTACTCCGCTGCTGTCGTCTCCGCGCAGCTGGGGACCGATGAGCTAACGAGTCGCTAGCGCCCAGCATCGGGCGCCAATGCGCGCACCGAGGCAAAAAGGTCGCGTACCTGACGCTCAGGAATGCCGCGAGTGATGAACACCAGCCGGCTGGCGCGATCCTGATCGGGCCATGCTGCGAGCTCGACCGGCGGGTGCGCGAGGTGCTGCGCCACCTGCACCACCACCGGTCCGCGACACCCCACGACGTTCAGCAAGCCCTTGACGCGCAGGAGGTCGCCTCCACGCAACGCAATGAGCGTTTCCATGCCGCGCGCGAACGTGTCCCAAGTGAGCGGCGCGTTCTCCGTAATGACGAAGCTTAAGATGCCGTCGCTGTGCTCGGCCTCGGCGACGAACCCGGACGCGGTCTTCGCCAAGCGCATATCGCTCTCGAGCAGATAGCGCGGATCGAGACGGCCCTCTACCGCGCCGTGAACGGCGGCGTGCGGATTGAGCGCCGTAAGGCGTGCCTTCAATCGCTTGAGCGCTTGCGGTTCGACGAGATCGGTTTTGGAGACGACCAGCCGGTCCGCCAGGATGACCTGCTTTCTTGCCTCCGCCGACCATCCCAGAGTTTCGAGCCCGCTCACGGCCTCGATTACGGCCGCGACTGTCTCGACGTGAAATTCGCTGCCCAGCGCGCGATCCGTGGCGAACGTCTGCAGGATCGGCCCAGGATCGGCGAGCCCGCTCGTCTCGATCAATACTCGTTTGAATTGCGGCACCGTGCCATGCGCGCGCTCGGCGAGGAGATTGCGCAATGCGTTCTGCAGGTCGGAGCGCATGTTGCAGCACAGGCAGCCGTTGCCAAGCAGCGTGACATCGTCGCTCGAAGCGCGCACCAGCGCATCGTCGATGCCGACGCTGCCGAACTCGTTGATTACGACCGCCGTGCCTTCACCGGCAGGGCTTCCCAGAAAGCGACGTAGCAATGTGGTCTTGCCGGCGCCGAGGAACCCGGTGACGACGATCACAGGAAGTTTTGCGCCACGCGCGTGCTTGCGCCTGCGCCCGAACCGGCCCGCCTCACGGGAGGGAAAGAGATCGAGCATCCTCGTTCGCGCCGCTCAGTACCTGCATGCGCAGCGGCGTGGTCAAAAATCCATCTCCAGAATGTAGAGGCCGCCGACGTGGCGGTCGACCGTATACACGATCTCGCGCTCATCGACGAACACGTCGTTGAGCTGGATGGTCCCGGTAGGCGCCATCGGCGGCGCCGGTGGCACAAACACCCCGACCTGCTGCGGCTGATACGGATTGGAAATATCGTAGGCGCGCAGTCCGCCGTTGAAGAAGGTGCCGAGCACGATCTGATCGGAGTGCCAGGCGGTCGGCCTCGGCACGTTCTCGTGGATATTGTGGGCGCCGAACCGTCCCTTTGCGGCAAACGCCTGGTGATCGGGCAACGGGCAGGTCGAGATCGGGACCAAGTTGGTTTCCTCGCGTGCGTCGAGAATCCAGATGAGCTTCGGCCAATCCTTAGCGTTGTTCTCGGTGGATTCGTCGGTGATCACCATGAGCCCGCGATCGAATAGCGGCATCACGGTGTGCATGAATCCGGTGTAGGGAGGCGAGTTGGTCCACTGCGAGATCCGTTTCGGGTTCGCCTTATCCGAAATATCCAGGACGAACATGCCGCCGTCGATATAGGCGAGGTAGCAACGGTCGCTGCGCTGGGGATAGACGTTGGTGTTGTGGGCGCGGGCATCCACCAGCGCCCCACCTCGACCGGCTTTGACGGATTGCGGACGTCAATACAGCGATAGAACTGATCATCGTTGGGATGCGTGGGCGTGAAATCGGGTGCGCCAGACGCGCAGTGAACGTACTCGCCGTCGCAGAACCAGAGCTGATGCACCCCGCGCGAGGTCGCGCCTGAGCAGTCAAAGAACGAGATCGACCTCGGCTTTTCCGGCACGGAAATGTCGAACAGCTCCATGCCGGCGGGTTGCAGGCCTTTCTTTTGGGTTTGGTAGGCCACCGCCATGATATTTCCGCAGGTCTCCAGCGAATTCGAGCGCATGTGAGGCTGCGGCAAATCCGTCTGCGCCACGACCTTTGGCTTGCGCGGATCGGATACGTCGACCGCAGTGAAATTCTTCGGCGCGCTCTCATGCGCGAGCCAAAGGATGCGGCGACCGTCGGGTGCAATCTGGATCGACATGCCTTCGCCCATACCGCCGAAGCCGTCGAGCAGGTGATGGCCGATGAGTTTGAAGTTCCAAGTGATTGGCCCGCCATTGCTGAGCGGAGTTTTCACGGAAGCTGCGCGCTTCGCCGCGCCTTGCGATGCCGCACCCCGTTTCGGCCGCGCCACCTTCGCTTTGCTGGTCTTTGCAGGCTTTTTCGCGCCCTTCTTCCTTCCGGCTTTCATTCCACTCTCCATGCTGGGACGTCGCGCGAACCTTTAGCGTGTTTGAACGCGGCAGGCGAGGCGGTGATTACTTGGCTGCACCTGCAATTCGGGTGTTGCTCAGTCTCACGACTTGGCCTTGGCCCACAGATCCGGTCGCAGCGCCTTCTTCCAGTCGGGAATGGCGGAAATCTTTTTCTCCCGCAGCAGCACCTCGGCGTCCTTCTGTAAGCCCTGCGCGAGATCGGTCGGAAAACCCGGATCGACCTCGACTTTGGTCAGCGCCTTGGTAAAGGTCTCGCGCGACATGGCGTAGCCCTTCGAGGTGAAGAAGGCGTAGATCACGTCGGCGACCTTGCCCGGATTGTCTTTGAAGTCGCGCGCCACTTCCTGCCAGCATTTGAGATAGGCAACCGCCGTCTCGGGGCTCTTGTCGACGAAGTCGGGCGTCGCCGCCATGAACACCGGCATTTTGTCGACCTGCGAGAAATCCATGATTGAAGTGCCGATGCCCTCCGCGACCGCGATCGCGTTGTAGGGCTCCACATTGACCATGGCGTCCACGGTCTTCGCGGCCATTGCCGCGACCATATTATTCACATCCATGCGCACCTCCTGGAAGTCGCCCTTCCTGAGGCCGGCGGCGGGCGCGATGACATCGGTAAAGATATTGCCGACGGAGGAGCCGGTCTGGTTGGCGACTTTGAGCCCTTTGAGCTCGCTGACTTTGCTGAGCTTGAGTTCCTTGCGGGTGACGATCTGCGCGGTCTTGCCCACGGTTTCAATTTGCGCGATCGCGACGAGCCCGCCTTTGTCGTAGCCGATGATGAAGGACTGCGCGGCATAGGTGCCCAGATCCACCTGGCGCGCCACCATTTGCTGCATGGTGAGATTGCCGGATGGCACGGCGAATTCTTCAAACTTGATACCGTGCTTCTCGAGCAGGCCTGATTTGAGCAGATAATAGGTCGGCATGCCCCAGATGTTGGTTTGAAAGCCCTGCCGGATGGTCTCGAGCGCCCATGCGCGCCGGCCCGGCAGCGCCAGCGCCAGCGCGGTGCCTACGAGCCATTGCCGCCGCGTCAGTTCGTCCCTGTTGGCCATCATCTCCTCCAAGATCGTATCCGCTTCTTTCTCCGTCACTCGTCCTGCTGCAAGCCGAATTCGCGGATGCTCGCCGACACATCATCGAGCGTTTGCGCGATGACCTGCCCGAGTTCTTCGCTTGTGGACGACACCGCGATCGAGCCCGCCTTCTCGATCATCGTGCGGTAGTCGGGTGAGCCGGCGACCACCGCGATTTGGCGCTGAAGCAGGTCGAGGATCGGCCGCGGCGTGCCCGCGCCAGCGCAGATACCGAGCCAGCCGAAACGCACGAAGTCGATACCCCGTTCGGTGAGTGTCGGAACATCAGCCAAATTATGCAGCCGCTCGGGCGCTGTCACTGCAAGGATTTTGAGCTGCCCTGCTTGGTATTGCGGTACGATCGCCAGGGTCGGCGAGACATAGAACTGCACACGCCCGGCGACGAGCTCCTGCACAACCTGCGCGCCGCCACGGAAGGGAATGCGGTTCATGGTAATGCCGGTGAACTTCTCGAGCTGGCGCGCGAGAATCTCTTGCGCCGAGCCGGCACCGATGCTCGCATAGCTCACGTCGCCGGGATGCGTTTGCGCGTAGCGCACGAAGTCGTCAAAGCCGGCGGCGGGAACGCTATTTGCCAGCGCGAGCCCGTAATAGTATTTGGCGATCAGCGAGACCGGAGCGATATCACTGAGCTTGAACTGCGCTTTCCTGAAGAGCGCGGTGTTGATCGGCTCGAAATGAGTGCACAGCAGCAACGTGTAACCGTCGCGCGGCTGCGACAGCGCATCCCTGGTCGCGATCATGCCGGCTGCGGCCGGCTTGTTTTCCACGATCACGCGCTGGCCCAGCATCTCGCCCAACTTCTCGGCCATGAAGCGCGCCGGAATATCGGTCGGGCCGCCGGCGCCGAAGCCCACGACCAGCCGGATCGGACGAACAGGGTAGGGCTCCTCCGCCCGCGGCGCGCCCAAGCCTGTGGGCGCGAGCAGCAAGAGCGCGCAGCCGAGCCGCCGCGCGATTGCGAGCATCGTGCGAGGTTCGTTATCGATGCGTCTCTGCGTCATGATCGAAGTCGTGAGCATTTATCCAGCTTCCAGCACGTCACAACCGCTATCTCTGGTCTAGCCCGTTCGGTTCTCTATTGCCGGCGGCGGCTGCGACCTCGCCGAGATGGCGCAACAGCGATTTCTGATAGTCGAGAAATTCGACGCTGAGCGGGTCGCGCGGGCGGGGCAGGCGCACGCGGAGCTCCGTCTTCACCATTCCGGGATGCGGCGTCATCACCACCACGCGATCGGCGAGGTATACGGCTTCAGCCACGTTGTGCGTCACATAGACCACCGTCTTGCGCGTCTCGCGCCAGACTTCCGCGAGCAGGCGCTGCATGTCGTCGCGGGTCAGCGCATCGAGCGCGGCGAATGGCTCATCCATCAGCAGCACCGAGGGATTGTATGCCAGTGCCCGCGCGATGGCGACCCGCTGCTGCATGCCGCCGGACAAATGATGCGGATACGATTGCACAAATTTCTCGAGCTTCACCAGCTTGAGGTGCTCGAGCGCGATCCGCTCGCGCTCGTCCTTCCCGATCCCCTTCATCTCCAGCCCGAAGCTCACGTTCCCGAGCGCGGTGCGCCACGGGAACAGCTGGGCGAAGTCCTGGAACACGACGCCCCGATCGGAACCGTGACCGCTGACAGTTTTGCCGCCGATGCGGATTTCGCCGGCGGTCGGGGAGAGAAAACCGGCGATCACGTTGAGCAGCGTCGACTTACCGCAGCCCGATGGACCGACGATGCACAGGAATTCCGAGGCCTCGATGTTGAAGCTTACCCCGGCGACGCCCGGGATCTCCCCGGCGGGTGTATCGTAAACGACCGAGACGTTGCGGATTTCGATGTGCGGCATCGGCGCGACCTGCGTGCTGCTGTCATAGATGGTATGCCCATTCGTGGCCAGACGCGGCCCGTGCGGCAGAGGAGAGTTTCGCTGGATTCGAATTGGGTGTAGACAGGCGCGGATCAAATCGGACAATTCGCCGCCAGGCCGCAAAAGTTATTAGGAGCAAGCGCATGGGACCGCACGCCGCGTCGAGGCCGCTGACGTTGTCGGAGCAGGCGGACGAGCTCGAAGAAAAGATGATGAACGAGCTCAACGACAAGATTGCCACCAAATCGGCGCTGTTCAGCATGGCGGACGGCAATCTCGATTACGTTGGCGGCGCCGAGCTGCAGGCGCGCAATCCTGGCAAGTATTTCCTGATGGGCGCCGATCCGCGGTTGCCGAAGATGCCAGACAAGCCGACGCTGATCGACTTTTTCAAGCACCGGTTCGTGTCGATGAACCACCTCCTGCAAAGCGCGGCGCTCGCGCTCAAGGCCGGGCACGACGAGAAGGTCGTGCTCGCATGTCTGCTCCATGACGTCGCCGTTGCCGGTTTTATTCGCTGCGATCACGGCTATTGGGGCGCGCAGCTGATCGAGCCCTACGTGGATGAGGAGGTGAGCTGGGCGGTGCGCGTGCACCAGGCGCTGCGCTTCTTCCCCGACGAGTCCATCGGCTACAAATATCCGGACATGTACGTCAAATATTTCGGGCCGGACTATCAGCCCGAGCCCTATATCGTGGAGGAATACAAACGCGCCCGCAGTCACAAGTATTACATGACCGCGCGGCTGATCTGCGTGAACGATATTTACGCGTTCGATCCCGATGCCAAGGTCAATCTGGACGGTTTCGTCGACATTATTGGCCGCAATTTCAAGCAGCCGAAAGAGGGTCTCGGTTTTGACAATACGCCATCCTCGCACATGTGGCGCACGCTGATGTGGCCGACCCGGTTTTTGTAAACTTGTCTGAGGCTTTGTGTTACCGCCGTTCTCCATAATGGCGGCCTGAGGCCGCGCGTTTGTGCATGGAACGGCACGCCCTTCAAACTTCTGCTGCGTAGGGCAGGCGAGACCGCCGTCTGCTATGGTGGAAATGAGCCGATCACGCGCTATTCAGATTCGGCAATCCCGGCTGAGCGTATCACCTTCCCCCACCGGTCGATCTCGAATTTGACATAGATCGCCAAGTCCTCGATGGCCGGGCTGTCGACGGCAATTAATCCGAGCGCCGTGAACCGCTGCTGTATTTCAGGCAGAGCCGTGATGGCTTTCAACTCGGCATGGAGGCGGTTGACGATTTCCTTCGGCGTCTTCGCCGGCGCGACAAACATATGCCAGCCGCCGGCGTCGTAACCGGGAACGCCCAATTGCGCCAGCGGCGGGATCTCGGGCGCCGCCGGGACCGGAGCCATCAATGACATGCCGAGTGCCCTGATCTTGCCCTCCCTGATCAGCGGCAGCGCGGGCGGAAGATCAACGAACATCGTTGGAACAATGCCGGCGATGAGGTCGGTCAAGGCTGGCGGGCTGCTCTTGTACGGAATGTAGGTGATGTCGATTCCAGTCATGAGCCTAAGGTATTCGGCGCACAGATGCGCGGGCGAGCCCGTCCCGGACGTTCCGAATGCCAGCTGGCCCGGTTTGTCCTTGGCGAGCGCGATCAGATCGGACAGTGAGCGCACGGGCAGCTTCGGTTGCACCACCAGCACGAACGGAAGCGCGCTCACCTGCGCGAGCGGCACGAAATCTCGGACTGGATCATATGGCAGCGCCTTGTGCAGCGTCACGTTGTAGGCGAGTGCCGAACTTCCGCCCAGCAAGAGCGTATATCCGTCGGGCGTAGCTCGCGCCGCCGCGGTCGCGCCGATTGCCGTCCCAGCGCCCGCCCGGTTCTCAACCACGACCGGCTTGCCGAGTCGTTCCGATAGCTTTTGCGCGTACATCCGAGCGACGATATCGGCGGAGCCGCCGGGTCCGAATGGCACGATGATAGTCATCGGCCGCGTAGGAAAGTCCTGCGCGCCGGCCCTCGGGGACACGCTCGCGAGCAGCGCGGCGGCGATAAGCAGCACAGAAAAATGCTTCATCGCATCCCTTCCGTTGTCATCCGCCGGCATGAAGAGGACATATGTTGCTACCGCTTCGACGCGCGCACCATGCCCCAACGCATGACGGTGGCTCGTTCGAGCGAGCCGAAGACGAGCCGCTCGAACACGAAGCCGATGGCGCCGATGACGGCAAGGGCGGCCATCATGACATCGGTGTTCAAAAATTCCTTGGCATCGAAAATAACCCAACCAAGCCCCCAGTCCGATGCGGCGAGCATCTCGGCGCCCACCACAGCGATCCACGCTCGCAGGAACGCTTGCCGCACCCCGGTGATGATGAAGGCGGACGCGCCGGGGATGATCACCTTCCAGAACAGCGCCCGCTCGTCGGCGCCCATGGCGCCTGCCGCGCGTAGCCACAGCGGATTGACGGCGCGCACCCCGGACCAGGTGTTGAGCAGCATCGGAAAAAGCGCGGCATAGACGACGATGAGGATCGCGACCGAGTTGCCGAGTCCGAACCAGAGAATGAACACCGGCACCCACGCAAGCGATGGAATAGGCATCAGCGCGCTGGCGAGTGGAAGACAGAAATTCTCCACCGTCCGGAAACGCCCCATCAGGATTCCGAGCGGCAACGCGACAGCTATCGCGATCGCGAGCCCAAAAAGCACGCGATACATCGTGAAGCCGGCATGTTCCAGCATCGTGCCGTCGAGGAGAAGCGCCCAGAGCGTGCCGGCGATCTTTGGCAAGGTTGGCAACAGCGCCGCCGGAAAGACGCCGCTGCGCGCAACCGCCTCGTAGCAGGCGGCCACCAGCAGCAACGTAAGGCCTGCGTGGTATGCCGAGGTCGCGCGCTGCATCGCAGCTTTCGTGGCGGCGCTCATGACATCATCCCCCAGCGAACGACGGTGTAGCGCTCGAGCCGTTGGAACACGAATTTCTCCAGCGCAAGGCCGATTGCGCCGATCACCGCGACGCCGGCGAGCATCACATCGGTGTTCAAAAACTCGCGCGCGCCGAAAATCATCCAGCCGAGGCCCCACGGCACGGCGGCGAGCATCTCGACGCCGACCAGGATGCGCCACGCCTGCGCCAAGCCAAGCCGCAATCCGGTCAGCATATAGGGTAGTGCGCCGGGCAGGATCACCTGGTGCAGCAGCCGCCGGTCATCCGCGCCCATCGCCTGCGCCGAGCGTACCCAGATCTCCTTGACTGCCTTCACACCTGCCCAGGTGTTGAAGATGATCGGAAAGGCCGAGACGACGGCCACGAGCAGCACGGCAGTGACGTTGCCAAGGCCGAACCAGAGCAGAAACAGCGGCGCATAGGCGAGGCCTGGGATCGGGGCGCCGATGCTGATGAGCGGAAGCAGCACGTCTTCCGCGCGGCGCGAGCGGCCCATCGCGAAGCCGATGGCCACACCCGCCGCCGCGGCGAGCGCGAAGCCCGCAAGGAGCCGAATGAGCGTGTCGAGTACATGGTGCGGCAACACGCCGGTGGAAGTCAGCCGCAGCAAGGCGCCTACCACATCCTCGAGTGGTGGAAACAGCTTGCGGGGAAAGATGTCGAGGTGTGCCGTCGCTTCCCACGCGAGCGCCACGATCAGGAACGGCAAGGCGGTGCGCGCGACGACGCGCCACCCGCTCTCGCCGCGCTGCACCGATATCCCGGCGGTCGGGACATGAGCAGATGCGGCAGGAGCAAAATTGGACATGGCTCACGATAGTGCGGCCGCAGCCTTACCGACAAGTGAAGTCCTGGGGCAAAATACGATCAGCCGTGCCAGCCGGTCCGCCCCCGACGCGCGTGCCCAAACGAACCCACGACCCGCGAACTTCTGCTACAAGATTGAGCCTCAGGTCAAAACCCCTGCCCGACGCAAAAACCGAGCCGTGCCGTGCAGCATCCGATGACGCCCGTGTCGCGCCGCTTTATTCTCGCTGGAGCCGCGGTGACGGCGGCATCTCTCATCATTCCGATCGGTGTGCGGCAAAGCCGCGCGGCGGAAACCGAGATCACCGACTGGATCGCCATCGCACCGAACGGGGAGGTCACGCTCGCGCTATCACAGCCGGAGGTAGGGCAGGGCTCGTACACCGCGCTGCCGCAAATTCTCGCCGATGAGCTCGATGCCGACTGGCAGCGTGTCAAGATCCGGTTCGCAACCGGCAAAGCGGCCTACAAGATTGCATTTCGGCAAGAGGCGCCAGCGCAGAAAGAGGGCGCTTCGATGTCGACTACGGCGCTCTATGGTCGCCTGCGTACTGCAGGCGCCGCTGCCCGTGACGTCCTGACCCGCGCGGCAGCGCAGAGCTGGAATATCGACGTCGTGCAGTGCCACACCGAAAACGGTTTCGTGATCAATGCGCGAGGAGAAAGCCTGTCGTATGGCGAGCTTGCCGCCGCCGCCGCCAACCTTCCGCTCAACGCTGACCCGCCGCTCAAGGACAGCAGCGCCTTCCGGCTCATCGGCAAGCCGCTCGCGCGATTGGACACGCCAGCCAAGTGCGATGGCAGTGCGATCTTCGGCATGGATGTCGCGGTTCCCGGTATGCTCAACGCGGCCATCAAAACCGCGCGCTCCGTCACCGGAGAACTGACCGCGATCAAGAACGAAACGGATATTCTCAAAATGGCCGGCGTGCGCGCGGTGGTGAAGATCGCGGCGTTGGCCATCGCCAACGAAGACGCAGGCACCCAGCATCCGCAGCTTCCATATCTGCCGCGCTACAACGCGGTTTGCGTGGTCGCCGACCAGTTCTGGCAGGCCAAGCGCGCACTCGATGCACTCGAGGTGACATTCGAGGGCGGCGCAGCGGGCGACCTCTCTACCGCCAGGATCGACGCCATGCTGGCTGGAGCCTTGGACGCCGAGCATGGCGTCACTGCGCTTGTGCGTGGGCAACCGCGAGAAATTCTCGAACGACGCTCGGCCGCGGTCATCGAGCGGCGCTTCGTGCTGCCGCACATCGCGCATGCTCCACTCGAGCCGGTCAACGCCACGGCCAGCTACAAGCATGGCAGTGTCGAGGTCTGGGGATCCATCCAATCGGTGACCGCGTGCCAGCAAGCCGTAGCGCAGGCCGTCGGCTGCGCTCCTGACGACGTGAAAGTCAATGTCACCTTCCTGGGCGGGAGCTTTGGCCGCAAGATCGTACCTGATTACGTGCTGCAAGCCGTGCAGGCGTCCAAGGCTGTAGGCCGTCCGGTCAAGCTCATTCGCTCGCGCGAGGAAGACATCCAGCATGACGTCTTCCGGCCGAACGCAGGTGGCCGTTTTCGCGCAGTGCTCGACGAGCGCGGCTATCCGCTCGCCGTGCACGCCCGTGTCGCGGGGCAGTCGCTGTTCGGGGCGGTGCGCAAGAGCTGGCTCGACCAGACCCCGGAAGGCGGCTGGGACGAAAGCATGGTCGACGGCATCTACAATCAGAGCTATCGGCTGCCGCACTTTCTCGTGGAGACCGTGGACACGCCGCTGCCGATCCCGGTCTATTTCATGCGCTCGGTCGGCTCGACCGCGGCAGTGTTCTTCTGGGAGAGCTTTGTCACCGAGCTCGCCCAGCGCGCGCACATCGATCAGTACGCCTATCGGCGCCATTTGCTGTTGGAGGATCCATTGGCGGTGCGCGTCCTCGATGCCGTCGCGCAGGCGTCCGGCTGGGGAACGACGCCGAATGTTTTTCGCGGAATTGCTTACAATTGTTACATCGGTCGCGGCGGCCGCTTCAAAACCTATGTCGCGGAGGTGGTCGAGCTATCGCGCGTGGCGACTCGCTTTGCCGTCAAGCGTGTGTTCTGCGCCGTCGATACCGGCCTCGTGGTCAACCCGAACACGCTCAAAGCGCAGATCGAGGGCGGGATCGGATTCGCGCTGACCAATACGCTCAAGAGCAGGATCACCTTCTCGAACGGCGGAGCGGAGCAGAGCAACTTTTCCGATTATCCGTTGTTGCGCATCGACGAAATGCCGGAGATCGTCCCGATTGTGCTCCCGAGCGATCGCCCGCCGCAGGGCTTTGGGGAAGTGGTTCTGGCGCCGGTTGCTCCCGCGCTGGCGCAGGCCTTGTTTCACGCGACCGGTCGGCGGCTCGACGTGATGCCATTCCCGCAGGATGCTTTCCGCGCCAAGGACTGACAGGCTAGCCGAGGGAGGATAACTCATGACGCGCATTGAGCCCGAGACCAAGCAGCAAACCAAGCTGATCTTTCCCGGCCTGCAGCCGTTCTACGCCTTCGTCATTCCCCTCGCCTGGCCGATCGTGCGCATCGCGGTAGGCTGGAATCTCTTGGTGCACGGCTGGGGCAAGGTCACGCGCGGGCCTTCGGCCTATATCGGCGCCTTCGTCGAGATTGGATTCGATCCGGCGCTCCCCTGGATCTGGGCGGGTCTGATCATCGAGTTCGTCGGCGGGATCGCGCTCATCATTGGACTGTTCACGCGCTTCTTCGCCGCCGCGGCCGCGGTGGAAATGCTCGTCATCACCATACTCTATTGGAAGTCCGGATTTTCTTGGCTCAACCGCGGCTACGAATACACGCTGCTTTGGGGACTGGTCTGCTTCGCCATCGCGTTGCGTGGCGGCGGCCCCTATTCCGTTGACCGCCGGATCGGCGTGGAGCTCTGAGCGACTTCAGGTGACCGATGGAGTTCGGCATACAGTTCTTTCCCGCCGTCGGTCCCAAGCAGAAGG
>VAZQ01000497.1 GCA_005883115.1 Alphaproteobacteria bacterium
CACATCTCCAACATCCACGCGCGCGACGAGTTGCATCGACATTCAAAACTCTCCTCCGCGGTTAAGGCGGTTGTCGCCGGCCTCGGCCCGTACGGTTACATCGTCGCAATGCAGGCCGCACTGCAGGCCGCACTGCAGGCGGCTGGCACATTGCCGGAAAGCCTGCCCGCGCCGATCCGCTTGGGTCCAAGGTGAGGGCCGAGGCCGCATTGAGCGTCGGCGAACTCAATCATTTTGGTGCACGCGAATGACGGATTTCGCGTTTCGGCTCAGCCTATCCTTAGGAGTCAAATAAGCTTGAGCGCCTTCAGGCTCGCGTGGCGGTCCTTGCCGACGATGAGATGGTCGTGCACGGCAATCCCGAGCGGGCGCGCGACCTCGACGATTGCCTTGGTCATCTCGATGTCGGTGCGTGAGGGCGTGGGATCGCCGGAAGGATGATTGTGCACAAGGATCACGGCCGTGGCCGAGAGCTCGAGCGCGCGCTTGACCACCTCGCGGGGATAGACCGGCGTGTGATCGACAGTGCCGGTCTGATGCTGCTCGTCGGCGATGAGATGGTTTGCTTTATCGAGAAACAGGATGCGAAAATGCTCCTTGCTCTCGAAGCCCATGGCAGCGCGGCAATAGTCGACCACACTCGACCACGATGACAGAATTTGCCGCTGCTTGACCTCCCCGCGGAGCAGGCGATTGGCCGCCGCTTGCACGACCTTGAGCTCAGCGATGGAGGCATCCCCCAAGCCGCGGACTTCCCTGAGCCGCTCGACGGGCGCTGCAATCACCTCGGAGAAAGAGCCGAATTTGGTCAGCAGTTGCTTTGCCAGCGGCTTCACGTCGCCGCGCGGTATGGCGTGAAACAGGATCAGCTCGAGCATTTCGTAGTCGTGGAGCGCATCGCTGCCGCCTTGGAGGAATCGCTCCCGCAAGCGGCCGCGATGGCCGTGGTAATGCGGCGCTGCATCGGGTTTCGTGCTCTTGTTGCTGCCGGGCATCGCTGTATCTGCGGGGCGCGCTCGCTCGCGCGCCGGCTGAAGGATGCCCACTCCGTCCGATTTTGCAATGGCAGCGAGCTTATGCCGGCGACGCGGCGGAGGCGCGCGGCCGGTCGAGGCCTCGTGGTGACAGCGTAAAAATTTCGACGCCGCCCTCGGTCACTGCCACGGTGTGCTCGAACTGGGCGGAGAGCGAGCGGTCGCGCGTCACCGCGGTCCAGCCGTCGGAAAGCACTTTCACGTGCGGACGGCCGAGATTAATCATCGGCTCAACCGTGAAGAACATGCCGGGACGCAGCACGATGCCTTCGCCCGGCCGCCCGACGTGCACGATGTTCGGCTCGTCATGAAAAAGGCGACCGACGCCGTGGCCGCAAAAATCGCGCACCACGCTCATGTGCTGGGCCTCGACATAGGTTTGGATCGCGGCGCCGATATCGCCAGTGGAAATCCCGCGCATCATCGCCTCATAGGTGACCTCGATCAGCCGCTCGGCGCGGCGCGGGATCGCTCCCACCGCGAACATCCGACTCGAGTCGCCGTGCCATGCGTCGAGGATCAACGTGACGTCAACGTTGACGATGTCGCCTTCCTTGAGCGGCTTCTCGCCCGGAATACCGTGGCAGACCACGTGATTGACCGAGGTGCAGGTGGACTTGCGATAGCCGCGGTACATCAGCGTCGCGGGCGTCGCATCGTGCGCGAGGGCGAACTCAAATACCAGCCGGTCGATCTTTTCGGTCGGCACGCCCGGCCGAATCTCGGCAGTGAGCATGTCGAGGCATTCGGCAACGAGCCGCCCCGCCTTGCGCATGCCTTCGAAAGCGGCCGGGCCGTGGAGCTTGATCTGCCCGGTTTTTCGTTGCGGTGCGAGTGCCGCGTCGACGTAACTCATAGCATCGCGGCTGCGCCGCCTCCTCGCGGCTCAACCCGCTGCCGCTGCGCAAAAGCAATGTAAGCAACGATGCAGCGGACGCAAGCGGGGCGGCCCAGGCGCAGCGCCGCGAGGGCGCAGGCGGTCGGGCTGATGACATAGAAATTGCATTCCACGGTGCGCCGCAGATCCGGGTTCGTTACCTACCCCGTTTGCCTGGCGGTCCCTGATCAGCGGTGCACTACTCGAGTGAATTTTTGCGCTGCGCCTCATCCGGGACGCGCGCGATCACTCCGCGATCGGTACGGGCTCGACGACCTCGATACCTTCACAGCTGATCCCGCAGCGGTACGCGAGCGCTTCGATGCCCCTGACCCGCGCCGCATCGAAGGCCGCGCCGTAGGCTGCGTCTATGTCGCGAGCGAGTTTGAAGCGCCGCGCCGAGCCGATCTGGATCAGGAACAGCATCACCGCGCGGGCGCCCGCCGCCGCTATCTCGCCAAGCTCGACGAGGTGCTTGGCCCCGCGCTTGGTCACCGCATCGGGAAATTCCGCCAGCCCTGGCTCGCGCATGAGGTGCACGTTCTTGATCTCGACGTAGCACGGCGGCCGCGGCAGGCCCTCGAGCAGGAAATCGACGCGGGAATTCTTGCCGTACCTCACCTCGCGGCGGAGCAAGGTATAGCCGCCGAGCTCGGGGATGGCGCCCGCGGCGATCGCCTCGGCTGCAAGCGCGTTGGGGTGCGTCGTGTTGATGCCCACGAGTTCGGCGCCGCCACCGAGGTCAACCTCGACCAGTTCCCAACTGTGGGCGAGCTTGCGTTTGGGATTTGTGGACATCGACAGCCACACGCGGGCGCCCGCCGGGTCGAGCCCGATCATCGATCCCGGATTGGCGCAGTGCACCGTCACCGTCTCGCCCGAGGCCAGCACGACGTCGGCGAGGAAGCGCTTGTAGCGCCTCACCAGCGTTGCGGGAAGGAGCGGAGCGGGAAAGCGCATAAGGTGCACTGGTCACATCACGGGGCCGCGCGGTGCGCGCGAAGGATCTCAACATCTCTCAGCGGCGGGAATCGATCGAGACCTATTCGCATGCCCAAATGGAAGTAACAGCATAGAAGTCTCTTCCGGATGGGGCTGGCATATGTCCACTGCATGCCTACAAGATGTCAATCGAGAGGATCGCGATGTCAATCGGAGGGCTGTACGGGATTGACAGCAAGGCGGCATTCGATCACCTGCCGTGACAGCTGAAGTTGGTACTCGGAGGGCCGGATGTGGCCACTTTTCCCGTGGCGACGGGCTACGCGTATCGGCGCTGGGACAGACTGGCGGGCCCTGCAGGCGCGCGTGGCGAGCAGGGTGCAAATCCATATTGCGCCGGATTGTCCGCGATTTCCCGAGCGCATCGAGTTGAGCAGCGGCACGCGCCTCGCAAACGCCCAGGAGATGACGACTCTCGTGGGTGGGTTTGCCTACGAGCAGGGCTCGCGATTGCCGCGTGAACCGTGGCGGCGGCCTACGGAGGAGGAAACAGCCAGCCTCATCGCCACCGAGCTGCCGCGCGACATGTCAACCGCGGTCAGTATCATCAAATTGCCGGGGGAATTCTCCGACAGCGCTCGGGACGCCATCAGGACTGCCGAAAATGAAGATTTCCTCGCCCCACTTCGGGCCACCTGCGACTTCGGTGAACCCGTACATTGTATCGGAACGGGAGAGAATCTTCCCGGTCTCAAGACTGTGACGGTCAATCACGAGCGAGGTGAATACATCGGCATGCACGTGGACACGTGGGATGAATACGACGTCCAGTCACTCCATTTTGCGACCAATCGCATCTGCATCAACATCGGGTGGAACGCTCGCTATTTCCTGTTCCTACCTTATTCGGTAGCGGATGTGGCATGTCTGCTGGCGGAGGAACTGGGACTGGGGTGGGAGATACCAGCTCGGCACACCGAGATCGGTCGACAATTCATGGCGCGATTTCCAGATGTGCCGGTCGTCAGATGCCTCCTCGCTCCTGGGGAGGCGTATATTGCGCCGACTGAAAACCTATTTCACGACGGCTCGTCCCTCGGTCAAAGTCACAAGGATGAGGTGTTCACCGTCCGCGGTCGCATTCGACCAATTTGACCCGCGTTCCTGGTGCGGTCCGGCCTAAGCGACATTCAACGCCGAATTTTCCTTTGCAGACGCGCCGGCGGGCTTGTAGGTCTTCAAGAGCAATTCTTGGAGGTCCGTACGCTGGAACACGTCAATGATGTGGTCGAGTAAGGCACGCACGGGACAGCCATGGGCTTGCAGCATCTTGCGCTCCACATCGGTAGCATCGGCCACGAAGCTGCCCGGACAACTACCGAAATAGGGACATCGCTG
>VAZQ01000498.1:0-4706 GCA_005883115.1 Alphaproteobacteria bacterium
AGCAGCGCGAGAGGCTCGAGCAGTTGCGCGCGCTCGAGGCGGGCATGCGCATCGACGCGAGCATCGTCGCGAGCGTGCCGCTCGGCGTCGACACGCCCGCCGACCTCGAGCGGGCGCGCGAGGTTATCGGGCGGGGCAAGAAAAAGGCGCAGCCGTAGGCCGCATGAGCGCAGCACTCTGCGGGAAAAGATCACCCGGATTTCGCTTCGCTTATCCGGGCTAGAACGAGCGCCAGAGCCGTTGACTCGGACGCGCCGCGTGCGTACCGGAACGGCCATGACAGCCAAAAAGATCGTGTTCCAGGGCGAGCCGGGAGCGAATTCCCATCTCGCCTCCCACGACGTGTATCCGGATTACGAAGCGGTGCCGTGCGCGACCTTCGAGGACGCCTTCGCAGCGATCAGCGCGGGCGAAGTCGCGCTCGGCATGATTCCGATCGAAAATTCGGTCGCCGGCCGCGTCGCCGACATTCACCATCTTTTGCCGGACTCCGGGCTGCACATCGTCGCCGAGCATTTCATGCCGGTGCGGCACCAGCTGCTCGCTCCCAAGGGGGCAACGCTTGCCGACATCAAGACGGTCGAAAGCCATGTGCACGCGCTCGGTCAGTGCCGCAAAGTGATCCGCAAGCTCGGCGTCAAGCCGGTGGTGGCCGCCGACACCGCCGGCTCCGCGCGCGAGGTCGCGGAAATGGGCGACAAGAGCCGCGCCGCCATCGCCTCGCGGCTCGCCGCGGAGATCTACGGTCTCGAGATCCTGGCCCAGGATATCGAGGACGAAGACCACAACACCACGCGCTTCATCGTGCTTTCGCGCGATGCAAGATGGGCCACGCGCGACGGCCGCCCTGTCATTACCACGTTCCTATTTCGGGTGCGCAACGTGCCGGCCGCGCTCTACAAGGCGCTCGGCGGTTTTGCCACCAACGGCGTCAACATGACCAAGCTCGAAAGCTACATGATCGAGGGCAACTTCTTCGCGACGCAGTTCTATGCCGACGTCGAGGGCCACCCAGAAGACCGCAGCCTGGTATTCGCCTTCGAGGAGCTCGCGTTCTACTCCAAGGAGATGAAGATCCTCGGCGTCTATCCGGCGCATTCGTTCCGCGCGACCTTCGAGGAGACGGTGGGATAGCGAGCGAGCGCCAAGCTAAAGCGTGTCTCGATTAGCTTGAATCACTCCCTCGTCGCGTCATGCGCGGGCTTGACCCGCGCATCCCATCTACTTCGCAAAAAGTCTTTTGAAACCGGATGGATTGCCGGGTCAAGCCCGGCAATGACGCCCGCTTGTGGTTCGATATGAACGCATCACGGTTTAAGCCGCGCTCCTCGTGATCGGCTGCTTGGTCGTTTGCTGCGAGCGCGCGGTCGCGCCGGTGCGCGCGTCGCGCCGGCGACAGCGATTCGCTGCGATGCTTGCGTCGCGCAGCCGCGTCGCGTCGCTGCCATAAACGACCCACTCGATCTCCGAGCGGTTCACCCCGATGTCGCGCAGCGTGCGATCGTCAAGCGCGCGAAGCTCGCGCACCGCGGAGCTGCGCTCGCGCCAGAGCGCGTAGGCGCGCCACCATGTCCTGGCGGTTGTGACGACGGTCTCGGCCGCCGCGCCGAGGAGAGCGCTTGCGGCAGCCGCGCGCAACGCGCGCACGCCGCTGCCGATGACATGGCGCAGCGCTCGCCCGCGGGCGAGATGGGCGCGACGCACCGCCTGCTGGCGCAGCCTGTCCCACTCCTCGGGCGGTAAACTCTTGTAATCGAAAGCATTTATGTCGATGGCACCCATGGCTGCCTCCTTCAATTCAATTTCTTCGGGGCACCTTTACCGCTGCCGGAGTATCACGTAAAATGAATAATAATGATCAGAACAATCTCAGGATGAGAACGATGGATCTCAGCGACTTGCATATCTTCCGCTCTGTCGTCGAGGCCGGCGGCGTGACGCGGGCCGCGGAAAAGCTCAACCGCGTGCAGTCGAACGTCACCACGCGCGTGCGCCAACTTGAGAGCGAGCTCGGCGTCGACCTCTTCGTGCGCCAGGGCAAGCGGCTGCATGTCTCGCCGGCGGGCAAGCTCTTGCTCGATTATGCCGAGCGGCTGATCGAGCTGGCGCGGGAAGCGCGCGAGGCGGTGCACGATGCCAAGCCGCGCGGGCTGTTGCGATTAGGAACGGGTGAGAGCACCGCCGCCATGCGCTTGCCTGTGCCCATGAACGACTATCTCAGCCGTTATCCCGAGGTCACGCTCGAGCTGCGCACCGGCAATACCAAGCAGCTTGCCGCCGCGGTGCTCTCAGGCGAGCTCGACGCGGCGCTCGCCTCCGAGCCGGTCGCCGACGGGCCGTTCGAGAAGGTCACGATCTACGAGGAGGAGCTGGTGATCATCGCCGCTGTAGGTCATCCGCCGATCAAGTCGCCGCGCGACGCCAGGCCCCAAACCGTTCTCGCCTTCGAGGCCGGCTGCGCCTATCGCCAGCGGCTCGAGGATTGGTTCGCCCACCACCGGGAAATGCCGGATCGGATCGTCGAAATAAGCTCCTACCACGCCATGCTCGGATGCGCAGTCGCGGGCATGGGCATTTCGCTGATGCCGCGCAACGTGCTCACCACGTTTCCGGATGCCAAGCTTTTGAGCACGCATTCGCTGCCGGCAGCGCTCGCGCGAGCGAAAACCAGCCTGATCTGGCGCAAGGGCACGCTGTCGCCCAAGGTGCGCGCGCTGATCGAGGTGTTGAACGAGCACGCCGAGACACGCAAGAAGGCCCGTGGCGCGCGAAACAGACCCGCTCACGCCGCCGGCAACGGCCGCTCGCGCGCCTAGCGCGAGGATCTTCTACCACCCGCGTAAATTCTGACCCGTCATTCCGGGGCGCGGGCGAAGCCCGCGAGCCTGGAATCCATAACCACTGCCTGTGGTTATAGATTCCGGCCCTCGCCGCTATCGCGGCTCGGCCGGAATGACAAACTGAACGGGCTGATATTCCTTGCAAAAAAGATGGATGCGCAGGGCGCCAGCGCGAGGGCGCCAGCGCGTTTACTTATCGCGCGCTTCTGCCCGCGCACGACAAGACCCGATCGGTTCGCGTCAAATCGTCTGATTGTAAGCGCCGACCTCGCGATGCGTGCGCAGCACGCCGTCGATGGCCTTGAACATGTCGCGCATGCGCGGCTCCGATACCGGGCTCTCCACAACGACGACGAGCTCCGGCTTGTTGGAGGAGGCGCGCACCAGTCCCCAGGTGCCATCCGCGACGGTGACGCGCACACCGTTCACCGTGACGAGATCGCGAATTTCTTCTCCCGCCACCTTCTCGCCGCGCGCTTTCGCCTGCTCAAAGTGTTTCACGACCTCCTCGACCACCTGGTATTTCACCTCATCCGGGCAGTGCGGCGCCATCGTCGGCGAGGACCAGGTCTTGGGCAGCGCGTTCTTGAGATCGGCCATGCTTTTTCCCGGATTGCGGTCGAGCATGTCGCATACCGCAAGTGCAAAGAGGAGCCCGTCGTCATAGCCGCGGCCGAGCGGCTCATTGAAGAAGAAGTGGCCGGACTTCTCGAAGCCCGCCACTGCGCCAATCTCGTTGACGCGGCGCTTGATGTAGGAATGGCCGGTCTTCCAATAATCAGTCTTGGCGCCATGCGCGCGCAGCACCGGATCAGTCATGAACAAGCCGGTCGACTTCACATCGGCGACGAATATTGCGCCTTTACGTTGCGCGGAAATGTCGCGCGCGAGCATCACGCCCACCTTGTCGGCGAAAATTTCGTCACCCTCGTTGTCGACGACGCCGCAGCGGTCGCCGTCGCCGTCGAAGCCGAGCGCCACGTCCGCCTTCACGCGCAACACCTCGTCGCGCATGGCGTGCAGCATTTTCATGTCTTCAGTGTTGGGGTTGTATTTGGGAAAGGTGTGGTCGAGCTCGCAGTCGAGCGGCACCACGTCGCAGCCGATCGCCGAGAGCACGCGCGGCGCGAACGCGCCGGCGGTGCCGTTGCCGCAGGCGCAGACCACCTTGAGACCGCGCCTGAGTTTCGGGCGGTTGGTGAGGTCGGCGATGTAGCGGGCGGGGAAATTCTCGTGGAATTGGTACGAGCCGCCGCCGCGCAGGTCGAAGCGCGCGCCGAGCACGATGTCCTTGAGCTTCGTCATCTCGTCGGGGCCGAAGGTGAGCGGGCGGTCCGCGCCCATCTTCACGCCGGTCCAGCCGTTGTCGTTGTGGGAGGCCGTCACCATCGCCACGCACGGCAGGTCGAGCGCAAATTGCGCGAAGTAAGCCATCGGGGTGAGCGCCAGGCCGATATCGGTGACGCTGCAGCCCGCTGCCATTAGGCCGGTCGTCAAGGCGGCCTTGACGGAAGCCGAATAGGCGCGGAAATCGTGGCCGGTCACGATGCGAGGTGCGACGCCGAGCTCGTGGATGAGCGTGCCAAGGCCCAGCCCCAGCGCCTGCACGCCCATCAGGTTGATCTCCTTTTCGAGTAGCCAGCGCGCGTCGTATTCGCGAAAGCCGGTCGCCTTCACCAGCGGCTCGGATTCGTACGCATAAGTGTTGGGGCTAAGTGCGGGCTTCGGCTTGGGAAACATCACCGGTCCTAGCGCGCGGCGAATGCGCACGCGCCTCATAGCTCAAGCAGAGCGCAGGGAAAAGCGCGGTAGCGGACAGCTGTACGCAAACGCTTTCGCATCAGATTGGTTTCCTTGCGCGCGACA
>VAZQ01000498.1:4791-5278 GCA_005883115.1 Alphaproteobacteria bacterium
GCGGGTAGCGGCCCTTCATCTCGGCTTTGACTGCGGCATAACTGCCGCGCCAGAAGCCGGGCAGATCGCGCGTGACTTGCACCGGCCGATGCGCAGGCGACAACAGCTCGAGCACGAGCGGCACCCGCCCCGCGGCAATGCTGGGATGCCGGTCGAGGCCGAATAGTTCCTGCAGCCTGATCGCAAGGCGCGGCCCCTCGGGCGCCGCATAATCGATCGGCAGCGCAGAGCCCGTGGGCGCGGTGAAATGGCTCGGCGCCTCGGCCTCGAGCCTTCGCCGCAACGTCCATGGCAGCAGCGCTTGCAGCGCCTGCGCAAACTCCTCGCGCGGAAATTCGCCGAGCGCCGTCTTGCCGATGAGCGCCGGGACAAGCCAGTCGGTCGCGCTCGCCGCGAGCGCGGCATCGGAGAGATCGGGCCATTCATCGCCGAGCGTGCGGCGTAGAAACATGACTCGGTCGCGCCATTGCTGCAGCGATGGCGTCCA
>VAZQ01000499.1 GCA_005883115.1 Alphaproteobacteria bacterium
AGACCGAGACCGCGGAGCGCATCTGGAAGACTGAATGCGCCACCCTGATGATTTCGCAGAAGGGCTGCATCTCCGAGAAACTGTTGCGCGCGCGCGAGCGTGGCGAGTTCATCTCCTATTCCGAATGGGAGACGGAGGCAGACATCGAGCGCTACACGAACAGCGCGGCCCACAAGCAGATCGTCAGCCACACGCGCAGCGTGAAGGGCGCCAGCGCCGTGGTCAAGCTGTATGATCTGGTGAATTGAGCATCAAACCAAATCACAACACGATGTCGGGATTTGGCACAACGCTACCCCACCGATGCTTTGAATTCACGTCAGGTTTCGGGGCACTGCGGCATGGACGTGTGGTCCCGGCCGTCTCCGTCGCGACGGACCCGATGTGGACGTTTTGACATATTCGCGATCAAGTTCATCCAGCTCGATTCGCACCCTCGCGCGCCGAGCACGCGGAAGGGCACGCTCACCGAAGTTGAGATGACACACTGGCCAGAGACGTTGCGGGCTCTGGCCGAAGCTGATGACCCGAGGCTTCCGAAGACAGCCGAGGTAGCGATGCACACACGTTGATGTGCATCCGGGCCGTTATCTACCGCCTTGGCGCAATTAACGGAACTGCCGAAATGCGCGCACTCAGCCTGCAGTTGCAGGCGCTGGCCTTCAGGGCAGAAAAATAAATGTCTCAGGGCCTTGAACCTGAATGGCTCGCCATGCGGCTAACGGACAGAGGCGGGCGGGCGCATCAAGAGGAGAATGGGAAATGAGCCCGCCCACGATTGCTGAATTGGCCATGGCTGCCCGTATCTTCCCAGAGAACCTACAGGCGGGCGTGGCCATTATGCGCGGCAGGAATGAGTTGGAAAAATTTCAACATCTTCCCGGCTGTGACTGCTTACCGTTCTGTGGCTGTATCGAAGCGGCGATAAGGCGCCGCTATCCTGGTGAACTTGCCAGCCTCACTGGGGATGCAATCTGCGACGCTCTCTATGGCTGGGCCATGGCAGAATTCGATGACTCGCCTGAGGGCAAGGCTTTTGCGGCAGAAATGGAGGAAATGCGGGCGCGTCGGGATGACTGAAGACCGAGCACGGGCGGCATCCTGCGCAACAAGAGGAGTAGCGGACAGGCGCACTTTCTGGAGATGGCCACGCTCGTCAATCACAGCCGAACACGGCAGCGAATGCTGAGCCGCTACGCGTCCTTCTCGCATTTTGCCATAAAGCTGTTCTTTGCGGTGCCCTTGAAGAATTGTCACTCAAGTCGGCTGCACGGCGGCTCACAGGCGCCATTGTCACCGCCGCCGGTCTTGGCCTGTGGCTTTGGGTACGCGGCTGTTGCCGAAAGTCCCTTTACTGCTTGGCAACGATCTCCTGGCAGGTTTGCCATGTCGGGATAGTCCCGACACCGGACGCCAAGCGAAGCCCGGCCGGTCCCAAAAACGGCCGGAAACAGTGCGCGCCGCGACCGCTCTACCCACAGGGCTTGGGTTTGCCAAGGATAATATCCCCGTTTGCCGCTAGTTCTGGCTGGCCGCGTCTCCAAAGTGAGCGATTTTGCTCAGACCGCGGCCGTATAAGAGGGCATTGTACTTCCAAAGGGGGAGGTTGGGATCGAGGCTTGGCTTTGTTGGAGACGGCCCTGTGCCCGCATCCCATTACATTCATCCCGAATTCGGCTTTTTCTGTCCCACCCCACGCTTTCGTCGCAGGCTACGAGTGGCGCTGGCGTGTCTTGTCGTCGCGGGGGTCGGCGCAGCTATGATGACCGCAGCCGACGGCCCCAGGTTAGCTGCGCCGGTCACACGCGCCGATGAGGCATCCATTGCCGAGACGACCCCAGCCACGAGCCTGGCACCGTTCGCCACCGTCGTCCCCCGACTACCCATCGTCGCAGGCGCGCAGACCACCGCGGACAAGCCGTCCTGCGTCGGCGACACCCGGACCGAAGGCAACTGTGTTTCCGTCAAGCTGCGCAAGCCGCGCATGGTTTGGGTGGCGAACAATCGCCCAGCAATCGCTGCCGTTGCTCTCGGCCGCAGCGCCGCTCCAACGACGGGCAGCATCGATGCGGCGCTTCTCGCTGCCCGCACCAGTTCCCAAGGCGACGATCCGCCGAGGCCAGGCGAGGCAGCGGGCGCGGCCGCGAGCTCGACGGAGCCGCAGAATGCTGTTGCTACGCCCAAGAACAAGAAAGCGCAGAAGTCGGCGCGCGGTCAGACCCATCGCCGCGACCAGTACCGGTATGGCGCTCCGTCCTGGCGCGAGGTCCGGGTCGACGATTGGGCGGCGCGCGGTTACGCGCCAAGGGAGCGAGACTACCAGCGGGGCGCATACGGTCGCGGGGGCTTCACGCCCAATTTCTGGTAAGGCAGGTGGCGTCCGTTTGGTAGCTGATTGTGTTGCAAAGGTCACCGCGGAGAAGTTGCGCTTCAATTGACGACTACTTCGGCAGGTTCCTGCTGTCGGGGTGATCAATATTGCACAGACAGCGCGGCACAAATTCGGGCAGTCCTGTGTCAGATCGATGGACCAGGTCACAT
>VAZQ01000500.1 GCA_005883115.1 Alphaproteobacteria bacterium
CGCAGCAGCGTGTATCCGTGAGCGTACCCGATGCGGTCCTGCATCGCGCTGCCGTCGTTGAGCCATACATGCGGCAGTCGCGCGCCCGGCCACGTGCTGGGAACATATCTCATGAACTCGTGCGGCGGCCCCTCGCCCGGCTCCGCGGCGATCAGCGGCGAGCCGACGTAACGATAGCCGAGCTCGGCGCCGATCATTTCGGTCGCCTTGTGCTGCTCGACATCGGCGACGCGCGCCAGCTCTTGGCGCAGCGCCGCGCCGGCCGGCGTTCGCTCGCGGATCTCCGGCCGATATAGAGCGCGCCACCGACGCCGTCCCTGCGTCGCCGCCACGTTACGCTCACCCACTTGCCGGCGCTCGATTTCATACGACGCGAGCAGATTGGGGCCGCCCCATCCGGCAAACGTCGCCGCGAGCTTCCATGAGAGGTCGATCGCATCGCCGACCCCGGTATTCATGCCAAGTCCGCCCGTCGGAATGACAAGATGCACGGCGTCGCCGGCCAGAAAAACGCGGCCCGCGCAGTAACGGTCGGCCAGCAGCAGATTCATCCTCCATTGGCCAACATAGAGCATCTCGTAGTTGACCGGCATGGCGACGACCCGCTCGAACATACGGGCCATGTCCGCGTCCGTCTCGACGACCGAATGCAGCGTGAAATGCCGGGTCGAATCCTGGACGATCAGAAAACTGCCCTCGGCGTCGGCCATGTGATAATGCCGGCCCTTGCCGATTGGGATGCGCTCATAGAGATCTTCGCAATAATAAAGCGCCTGACGCAGCTCCTGGATGTTGGCCTCACCGTCGAGCTTGATGCCGAGTTGCCGGCGCACGAGGCTGCCCCCGCCGTCGCAACCGACCATATAGGGGGCGCGCAGCGCGATGGAGGAGCCATCGCTGCGCTTGACCTGGGCCGTCACGCAATTCTCGTCCTGCTCAAAGGAGACGAGCTCGCAACCGTAGCACAGGGTGATGGTCGGCAGCGTCTCCGCGATCCCTTTCAGCAGCGGCTCGAGCGTGTATTGCGAGATAAGCTGATACGGTTCGAGCGGTTGGCCGCCGTCCTGCGATCTTGCGATCTGCGCCTTTGCCTCCGCCACCGAGGGATGCACATGGTGCACCAGCGGTGGTTCGACGAGCGACAGCACGACGAAGATGTCCATGGGACAATGCGCCGGAAGGCCGGCGGCGCGAACCTGCTTGGCAATGCCCATGCGCCGGTAGATCTCCATCGTGCGGGCATTACAGCGCTCCATCTTCGGCAGGAACTGCGGCGCATCCTTCTGCTCGATGACAATCGCGCGCACGCCACGCAGTCCGAGGTCGATGGCGAGCGTCAGCCCGGTCGGGCCCGCGCCGACGATGAGAACCTGTGCATCCATGCCAAAAGTCGCACTCTGAGGCATACTTTACTGCGTCACCGTGGATTGCTTTCGTAAATACATCGATTGCCGCGTCAAGCCGGCAATGGCGATCGCATTTACTCTGCAGCCGGCTCGAAGTCGGCGAGTTCGGTTCCCTCCTGCACGAAGTCGCCGACCGCACATTTGAGCGCTTTCACGCGGCCGTCGGCGGGCGCGCGCAGAGTGTGCTCCATCTTCATCGCCTCGAGCACAATGACCGGCGCGCCGCGAGCCAAGCCGTTGCCCGCCTCAACGAGAATGCGCGTCACCATCCCCGGCATCGGCGCGACGATGCGGGCCGCCGCCGCAGCTTCGGACACATTCGCCGCGAATGGATCGATCCAATGGAGCTTGCGCGGGCCTCGCAGCGTACTCAGGTCGAGATCACGGCCGGACCAGGCCACCGATACCCGCTCGAGCGCATCCCCGAGGCACATGTCGAACACGCCGCCATCGCGCGGCACAAATTGCAAGCGGTCATTGTTGCCGCCGAACGCCAGGCTCAAGCCGCCGCGCCCGTACCAGAGCACCGCGTCATGCCGATCGGCGCCGTGACGAAAGCTCAGGCGGCGGCTGCGCCGGCCGCCCAGCGTCCACCCATCGGTGCGATCCCACGGCGAGTTCTCCAATGCGACCTGCTCGCGCTGCTCGCGCAGCAACACCGCGGCACAAGCCGCGGCAACATCAAGAACCACGAGCGCAGGCGCGCTCCGCGTCAGCGCGGAAAGCTCCCGCTCGATGAATCCGGTATCGATTTCATCGCGGACGAGGCGCGGGTGACTCAGCAGCGCCTTGAGCAAAGCAATATTCGTGGTCACACCGCCGATCTCGAACCCATTCAAAGCCTCGACGAGGCGACGGAGTGCCTGTAGGCGGTCGGGCCCCCAGGCGATCAGCTTCGCCAGCAGTGCGTCGTAGTATGGAGTGACACCGTCGCCTGCGCGGAAACCGGTATCGACGCGGATGCCCTCGCCCGAGGGCTCGCGCCACGTGCGGATGATTCCACTCGCCGGTAGAAAGCCCTTCTCGGGATCCTCAGCATAAATGCGTGCCTCGATGGCGTGGCCATTGGCTGCGATCTGATCCTGTCCCAACGGCAGCTTTTCGCCCATGGCGATGCGCAACTGCCATTCAACGAGGTCAAGCCCGGTGATCATTTCGGTGACCGGATGCTCGACCTGCAGGCGCGTATTCATTTCGATGAAATAGAAACCTGATGAATCCGCGATAAACTCGACCGTACCAGCTCCAACGTAACCTGCGGCCTGCGCGGCGGAGCGCGCCGCTGCCGACATTGCCGCGCGGCGCTCGGCGGTGGTGCCGATGGAGAGCGCTTCTTCGACTACTTTCTGGTGCCGACGCTGGAGCGTGCATTCCCGCTCGAACAACGACACCACGTTGGCGTCATTGTCACCGAAGACCTGCACTTCGATGTGCCTCGGCTTGGCAATGTGTTTCTCGATCAGGATTTGGTCGTTGCCGAATGAGGAGGCCGCTTCGCGCTTGGCTGCGGCGACCGCCTCCGCGAATTCATCGGCAGCGCCGACAAGGCGCATGCCTCTGCCGCCGCCGCCCGCGGACGCCTTGACCAGAAGCGGATATCCAATCCGGTCGGCGGCTTGCTGCAGCGTCGCGATGCTCTGATCCTCGCCGTGGTAGCCGGGCACGACCGGGACGCCTGAGGATTCCATCAGCGCTTTAGCCGCCGATTTGAAGCCCATCAGGCGAATGGTCGCAGCGGAGGGACCGATGAAGACTAGACCGCCATCAGCGCAGGCT
>VAZQ01000501.1:0-1436 GCA_005883115.1 Alphaproteobacteria bacterium
TCTGGTCATCATGCGGCACCAGGAGAGCGAGCGCCTCCGGGAGCTGTGTGAGTGGATTGGATGGGGGGTGATTGACGGCAGAGTGCCGAGTGCGAACGACTGAACTCAGGTGTGGGAGAACTAACCGTACCCGCGCCCTGCCCACTCACCTCGGCGATTGGGAAAGCGTCAGACAGTGCGCGGCGCTTTCACCCGGTCCAGCAATTCCACAATTCTGCTTCGGCAGCGCAAACACTCCCCAGCGCTCCGGTGTTCAGGATGGCAAGATATTGTTGGCCAGCTTATCAAGAAAGCCAGCTGATGAACGCACCTCACTCCTCGGCTTCACGTTGGAGAGCGGCCTTGTTCTCCAGGCAATAATAGCCCGCGAGGCGGCTCACCAGCGAACGGTTCGCCCAATCGTTGAGGACCCGGCTGACATTTTCCCGCGCAATGCCTGCCATCGCGGCGAGGTCACTCTGGGAGACTTTCTGCCGCACGAGGACGCGGCCCTGGCCGAGGTCACGGCCGAACGCTTCGGCGAGGCTCAACAGCGAACGCGCAACGCGTCCTTTCACGGAGAGAAAGTTCGTGGCCAGCAGCGCGTCGTTGGTGTCACGCAACCGCTGCGCGAGCAATGTCGTGATGTGCCGGTAGAGTTCCGGCCTTGATTGCCCAAATGCCTCGAAAGCAGCGCGGCCGACGAAGCTCAGCTTCGAATCGCGCAGCGCAGCGACCGAAGCCGAGCGCGGCGCCCCATCGATTATGGACAACTCGCCGACGACGGAACCGGGCCCAAGTATGGCGAGGATGCGCTCACCGCCGGTCGCCGCGGCGACGCTCGCCTTGAGCAAGCCTTCCTCGAGCCGATAGCATCCGTCGCCTTCATCCCCCGCCACAAACAAAGTCCGATGCGCTGCAAGCGAGAGAGGGCGCGCCTTGGCGAATAGGCTTTGCGACAGTTCCGTCGGCAAAGCGGCCAACAAACTTTCCGGCCTGGGAGCTGACTTCGCCATGGCCCGTCTCGACTGTTGAACCGGGCGGCAAACCCAAATCGGATTATACAGCCCTCCCATGGAAGAAGAGGCTTGATCGATGACCTAGACTATAGACTAACGTTCACGCAAGGCGGAGACGCGTTTAGGGCATGGCCGAGTGACCCCGTCAGTGTAGCGGAAAGCGCTTTTTTGTGATGGTCATCACATGACGAAGGCAGTGCCCGCGCTACTCTCGCACTCACCGGACGGATCAAGTCCGGTAGCCAGCCGCTGGGCTGGAGCACATCCACTGAACTACCCAGCGGATACCTTGAAACGAAACCCGCCACGCGTGGCCCCGTTTGGCGGGATTTTTTTTAAGCAGCGCGTTGGGGTCATGAGACGCGCGATGGTTCTAGCCGAAGGAATCTTTTGGTCGCCCGCTCGGATTGCTTTCGCTGCGGCGACGGGGCGTCGCCC
>VAZQ01000501.1:1506-2071 GCA_005883115.1 Alphaproteobacteria bacterium
TCCAGCGAACTCATCCTGGAGCGGAACGCGTCGGTCGGGGCGCCGCCACCGCGAACGAGTTGGCGAATAGTTTGGCGGTTTTGATCCGTTCGCCGCGTCATCTCCTTGATCGGCATTCCTGTGCCGGCAAGAGCCTCGCCTCCTGGCGGAGCAGAAACCCTTCGTATTGGCGCCATTCGGCCTTCCTGATCGCACTCGGCTTAGCCGCCCAGCCGCCCCATCATTGGCCGGCCGATGCCTGCATCACCGACGGAAGTGTTCGCCCGCACCAGCAACGGGCTTCTGCATCGGCAAAGAGCAGACCTCAGTGTCACCCTCGTACCCCAACCTTTTGAACCTCAAGATATCATCCGATCTATGCTGTGGCCTGGATAAGCTTAGGTCCTGCTCAGCACGGAACACGTTGCTATAAAGGTTCGCGATCCATTGCCGTCCTCTCGAAGTGACATTGAGATATCGAATGGCGGTCTGGATGTGCGGGGAAACGCTATTCCAATAAAATTGGGAATATAAATCCACGAGGTCGGCGGGCGACGTATAGCCAAGTTGCTTACTCATGCCGGCT
>VAZQ01000501.1:2185-5201 GCA_005883115.1 Alphaproteobacteria bacterium
ATCATTTGCCTCAGCAGAAGTCGGAAACCGCGTAGATTCGATCGCGCGGGCGATCCTGACTGCGTCGAGAACGTCGATTGTCGTAACGCGATCCATCACGAACAGCTTGGACCGTTCGACGTGATGCAGCAAAAGTGCAGCGTCGGATGATCCGCGCGGTAACTGCGCTTTGGATCCATTCGCGTCGATGACATATCCGTCCTCTCCGTCCCCTTTGAGAATGCCCCGAACGTAGCCGATGTCGTGCATGAGGCATGCAACGATGAGGTGCGCATAATCGCTTGGGAGCGTAGGAGCGAGGAGAGCCCGTCCCATCATGATGTCGTGCCCAGCCAGCGTGACGAGCATTGTATGTTCGACATTGTGGTAGAGGGCGTCACTATTGCCTATGCATTCCAGCGCAAGCCGGGCGACGGACGGGATTAGCTCAGTCAAGCGCGCATGTGATGATCCGAAACTGCGGTTCATGTCCGTGGCGAGGAATGAGCCCAAAGCCTCGGCCGCTAATTCGGGAACCGTGATCATCGGTCGTCCCGCGATCCTGTACTCTCAATCATAGCGGCGTGGCTCTAATCTAGTGGAGCGGTTTGTGGCTCTCACGCATGAACATGCCGATTTGTCGCGCGAACTCTGTTCCAACTTTCCTTTGCGCGTCCTCCTCGATCCCGGCAAAGCGAGTGGCCAACTCTTGTTTGACGGCGTCGTACGGCGGTTCGAGTCCGCGCAATCGCAGTTCCGCTGTCAGATCGTCCATCATTAGCTCGGTGGCTCGATCTTTGCGAGCAAGCCAATTCCTGACTGCAGTGATCCAGCTTTCGCTTAGCTGCCTAACATCGAGCGTGGCAAAGCACCGTCCACGAGCCAAGTAGTCCCGCCTCTGTGCTATGCTCCTGCGCTGGAGGAATGCATGGATGTTCGTTTTGGCGCGACGTTCGCGCTGTTTACCCGCCATCTCGCCTGCCCTTCCTCTTCTCCAACGTTAGAGCGCGCCGGGTCACTGGTCGCCGTGCTTGACAGCCGGGAAGAAAATGGAACAGCACCGAAATCGCATTGAAAACCCAAGGACGGTCGGTGGATGCCCGGTCGGTGTGCCAACATTGTGATTCGTTGGCACATCTCGCTGGTTGTTGCTGCGCAATGTGCACTGAGGTTACGAGAGCCACTTAGGGTATGCTCTCGAGTGGACCGAGGACCACGCGAGTTTCCCTGGTAAAATCGTTTTGGTCCCTGCCTATGGGCCCAACCGCCCGCGTTCGAGTTCGATCCAGACCTCGGGCGGTAAATCGTGCCTATGGCAGTGAAGATACTCGATAATTTCGCCCTCGACCTTGGGGATTCGCGGTTCCAGTATCTCATCTAAGAACCTGCGCCACCCGGATTGATTGCCACCTCTCATTCGGATTCCACCCAGGGATGCAATGCTCGCGGTCATGATTGTCTTCTCCCCTCAAGCCATCAAGTTCATCGGTAGTCGGGAGGGTAATGCGATGCTCGCCTTTGCGATGTGATGGCCATCACAAAAATGCGCTTTTGACTGACATGGGGTTGTAGGCGAGGGCGGCTGACCGTGCTGCCGTCCCGGTGAGCCAGCGGCTATTCAGGGGGCTCGCCTCCGCCAGATCAACATGCGCAAGATTGATGGCTTCCAGACGCTCGCCAACACCGAGCTCATTGGCCAGCCAATTGATCTCGCGGCGTGATTCCCTCGCTGAACCCCGGCCCATGATCGCTGCGCAGGAACGTCGGGGCGCCGCGTACTGATCAGGCGGGATAGCACCTCTTAGTCCGTAGTGGCCACTGTACGGATCACGTGCGGAATTGCCAGAACCGGCTGCGCTAACGTCTCGTTTACGCTGCAAAGCGGAACAACTCGCGCCGTGGACCGCACAATGTCAAACTTATTGCCGGCTCGGCCCGACGTCCTTGTTTGCATTACTGCGCATTCCCTGTCGAGGGATACCGAATGCCGTACGTGCATGCGCCTACCGCGAGGGGAGGGTTGTGGAAAGCATGAATCCTGTGATGAGGGCTCTGCAAACTATCGCCGCCATCCAAAGCGAAACCCGCGAGGGTCGGCTAGAGGCGACTTCGACGTACCCGACCGAACCGGTCCTCTCGCAGAATTTGACCGTAAGTTCACTAGCTTCTTCCAACAGCCGCGACAGGCCGACCGCGGCTTCCTCGCAGAGCAAGGCGACCGCGGACTTGAATAGACGTTCAGGAGCGCCGCCGATCACTCCTAAACCGGAAGCAATTGCATGGGGCCAGGAAATTAGGATTGAAAAGCGGGACCGGGTTGTCGACGCGCCCGCTCGCGGCATCACGCGACGTGCCATTACAATTATCACGTGCGCGTTGTTCTTGGCGCTGCTACTTTGTTTCGGATGGATTGACGGATTGAACTTGGATTTTTTCACCGTCAAATCAGCATCGCTCCCCGTCAATAAAGATTCAGCAGATCCGCCCGATGCTGACAAATCGGACCGGCTGGCGATGCAAGGTTCATCGGCGAACACCATTGCCACAGCAATCAGTAGCACGCATGAGACCTCAAAACGCGGCGCCCAAACCACAGACTCCTTGCTGACGAAACAGGCTACAAGGGCGCCGCAGCCGCCGGCGGTCGAGCGCACGAAGGTTTCCACCAAACCCGCACCAGTGCCAGAGACGAAACCGACGACGATCGAGGGATGGACCATTCGGGAAGTTAATGGCGCTACGGCGGTATTAGAAGGACCGAATGGCGTATGGAAGGCGATGCGGGGAGACACAGTGCCAGGTGTAGGAAAAATTGATTCAATCGTGCGCTGGGGCAATCGTTGGATCGTCGCGACTAGCAAAGGTCTTATCTCGACGCGTTAAGGCGGCTGATAAACACCGCGTCCGGCCGGGCGCGATTGCGACATTTGCGGCACTCGCGGATGCCTATCGTTTTTGCGACCGACCACGGCTGCAGATAGGTCCCACCACCAGCCAGAGCCCAGTGGGGCAAGGTCATGGGCGTAAACGGATTCAT
>VAZQ01000164.1:0-25959 GCA_005883115.1 Alphaproteobacteria bacterium
TCGTAGATCTTGAAGCCGCCGCTCGCATACCGACGCTGTTCGAATTTCTCGAGTGCCGTCAAATCGTCTTCGGTGACGCCCATTTTGGCGGCGATTTCGCTTCGCGTTGGCTCGCGCCCGAGCTCCTCGGTCAAGGTCCGCCGCGCGGCGGGCAATTGCTCGGCGCGGCGGCCGATCTTGCTCATATTGCGTTCGTGGTTAACGATCATTATGTCGCCGACGACGCGCACCTTATGGCTGTGCGATTCATCGTCCTCGAGTGTGATCGTGCCGACGACGCGTGGCTGGCGCGGATCGGCGATGTCGATGATCGACGTCCCGAGATGCTCCGGATTAGGAATGTGCCCGACGAACGCATGGGAGCCGTACACCGTAACCTGCCCGCCGCCGGCGAGATCGAGATGACCTAGCCGGCGGACGTTGCGCGCGAGGCCCATAGCAGATCGGTCAATCGTGTTCATGTGCGCTTCTCGGGCTACGCTGAAATCATGCTGGTCAGCCGTTGATCGCGGCATAGCTTCGTCGCAGCTATACGAACTGTACCGCGATGCCGCCGAGTGTGCCGAAGTCGGCGTGCAGCGTGTCGCCTTTGTGCGCCAACACCACGCGCGTGAAGGAGCCGGCTAGCACGAGATGACCGGCCTCGAGCGCAACCCCATGGCTGGCGAGCTTATTGGCGAGCCAAGCCACGCCGAGCGCAGGGTGGCCAAGCACACCGGCCGCAACCCCAGTCTCCTCGATCTCGGAATTCTTGTACATGATGCCGCCGACCCAACGCAGGTCGACATCGAGCGGCTTCACCGGCCGGCCGCCGACGACGATGCCGGCCGCCGCGCCATTATCGGACACCGTATCGAAAATCTTGCGCGGGTCCTGCAGACGCGCATCGACGATCTCGATCGCGGGGACGACATATTCGGTGGCGCGGAGCACTTCGGCAAGGCCGACACCGGGCCCCTTCAGGGGTCGGCCCATGATGAACGCGAGCTCGATCTCGACCCGCGGCCGGCAATAATTCTCGTGCGGAATCTTGGCCCCGTCCGCGATCATCATGTAGTCGAAGAGATGCCCGTAATCCGGCTCATCGATCTGAGAGGAACGCTGCATGGCCTTCGAGGTCAGGCCGACCTTGTGGCCGATCAGCTTCGCTCCGGCCGCCAACTTGCGCTTGGCCACCTCGGTGGAGATGGCGTAGGCATCCTCAATGTTGATATCGGGCCAAGTCGCGGAGAGCTGGGTCGCCTGCTTGCGCTCCTTCTCCGCGCGCATGAGGATGTCTGCGGCTTTGTTGCGGTCGGTCTCGGACAGCATGGTTTCTCCCATCGTGCTGATGGCAGTCTAGCGCGGATTCCGACCGGGTTTCACGCGTCGCCTCTCCGGCCATAGGCGGTGCTGAGCTTCGCCGCAACGGCGCGGCGATCGATTTTGCCGGCGCCGTTGAGGGGCAGCGCGGCAACAATATCGATAAAACGCGGATGCGAATACGCCGCTCCCTTGGTGAGGCAATAGGTCTTGAGATCGTCGGAGGTGATCCTCGAACCGGCGCGCGCAACCACCATCGCGGCCGGGACCAAGCCCTTCGCCGGATGCGGCACCGGCGTCACAACGGCATTGACCACCTCGGGATGGCCGAACAGCAGATTCTCGATCTCCTTCGGATATACGTTCTCGCCGCCGCAACTAAACATGTCGTCGACGCGGCTGCGGAAATAGAAGAATCCATCCTTGTCCCTACAGAAGATATCCCCCGTGTGCAGCCAACCATCCGTCAGCTTGGCGCGGGTGATCTCCGGCTCGTTGTAATAGCCGCGACAGACGTAAGGGGATCGAATCAGGAGCTCGCCTTCTTCGGCATCATTGCCCTCGGCGTCGATCAGCCTGAGCTCGATCTCAGGCGCGGCCACGCCGGGGCTGCCACGCGGCACAACACGCCCGTCGATCGGCGCCCGCAGCGGGCTTCCACCCTCGGTCAATCCGTAACTTTCCGAGACCTTGACATTGGGAAGCGCGCGTTCGACCGCATCGATCAGCTCCGGCGTCACCACCGCCGAGCCGATCGTGAGCTCGCGCAATGCGCCGAGGTCGAGCGTGCGCAGATAGTCGCGATGCTGGAGAAACATCGTGAACACCGCCGCGACCCCGCGCGAATAGGTGCATCTGTACTTCGCCAAAGCATCGAGATAGGCGCGCGGCTCGTACGCCGGCATTAGCACGAAGGAGCCGCCAGCATAGAGCATCGGCTTCACGGTTCCGCGCAATGCATTTTTGTGGAACAGCGGGAGCGCGACCAGGCCGCGGTCGCTCTCCGCGCACGGCCAGTAGCGCTGATTGTAGGCCACGTACCAAAGCATGCCCTCATGCGTCATCATCGCGCCTTTGGGCCTACCGGTCGATCCCGAGGTATAGGGTTGAAACGCTTGCGCACGATCTGCGATTGCGGGCGGGGCGACGGGCGCGGCCGGCTTGGTCATTTCCTCCTCAAACGACAGAAAATCCTCCTCGCGCCGGTCAAGGACGAGCCGCTGGCGCAGCGGCGAACGGCGCGCGATCGCAAGCGCACTGCGATGGCTCGACGGATCCACGGCGGCCATCGCGCAGGCCGCCTCTGCGATGATCTGTTCCAGCGTGTCAGCCGCAAGGCGAGTATTGAGCGGCAGCGGGATGGCGCCGGCGCGCATCGACCCGAAGAAGAATTCGATGAATTCCGTGCGGTTTCCGATCAACATGGCAACGCGCTCGCCGGGCGTTACGCCGAGCCGAGCCAGCATGCCGGCGACCGCATTCATCCGCTCGTCGAGCTGCCGATAGCTCGCGCGCCGCTCGTTTCCGCCGAACAGATCGATGATTGCAATCTTCTCCGGCACGCGCGCCACGGAGGCATCGAAGAAGAAGCCGAGATTGCGCCGACGATTTACGCTGTCCATGGTGATCAGGCCGGCTTGGGCCGCGGATGCCTAACGCCGAGCGCGCGCTCCGAGGTGACGAACACTGGGACGTGTGCTTCTTAGCGCGCAGACCGGATGTCCGCCATGCTACGCAAACGACGTTGATCATGCGGCGGGGCGCTTCGCGAGAGTTGATTGTTCGCGAGAGTTGATCGCTTTGCGGCTTGCGACTACGGCTGTGACGAAAAGGTCACATGCATTTGAATTCTCAAGTCGAGGCGCAATATCTCGGTTGGCAGAGCAAGCAAATCAGGTAACCTTCCTCCGCCTAATCACGGGCGTTTCCTCCTTCACTCAAGCCCCGCTCGTCGGGGCTTTTTTCTCGGCTCGGGATGCCGCTCGCAGGTGAGTGGCCGGAGGTTCGCCGCCGGATAACCGGTCAAGATCAAGATTCGAATAAATATGCGGCTGCTGCGGCCAACGCGCCAGCGCCGCTGTGCCCGCCGGCGTGAGAGCATACCTGCCGCGCTCGACACGGAAGAACCAGCCGTAGACATTGCGCAACAGAATCTTAGGCGCATCGGGGATCGCGCTTTTGATCTCGGATGTGCGCCGTGGGCCGCCGGACAGCGAAGCCGCGCAGGCGAGCGCTTGCTGGCGGTAGGCGGTCATGATCGGCGCCCTGCAAATGCCGCCGGAAACCGGATCACCCAGACGCCGCCGGTGCTCGTCGAGCAGGCGAACTCGACGCCTCGCATCGCGGCGAGGTCGCCATGGCCCAGGCTCGACCAGCACCTCGACGCGTCCGGCTGCCGAGACAGCGAGAAGTCCAAAACCCAAAAGCCGGCAAAGCTTGCGCACGCGCGGATCACGCGCGCGGCCGCGGCGGCCCGAGACGCGCACGGCAAGCCAGACCTGATCGCAGGCCGCGCTGCGATTGATACCCTGCAACACAAGCTCGAGGTTGAAGCCGAGCTTCAATTCTCCAATGACTATGAGCGGTGGTTCCTCGCCGCGAATAGCAACGAGATCGCAGCCGCAGATCTCGCCTTTGACGTCGAAGCCAAGACTCTCGAGGAAGCGCTTCACCGGGACGTACAGCGACGTTTCCCGTTTCGCTGGCCGCTTCCGATATGCAGGTTGACTTAGCATCGCGGTCCATCGCAGCGAACGCGCTTCCAGGCGGTCGACCTCTGCGGTCTTTCCGCAAACCATGTCGTCGATGTCGTAAGCGCTTGGTTAACGCAACCGCAGGTCCCACGGTCAGCGGTCCGAATCCGGCTGCAGCACCGAGGGCCCGGGATCACGCCCGCAGAACAGGAACGATGTTCCCGTTGCGATTCTGCTTCGTTCCCGGATCGATTCCGAAATGTCCGCAAATGCGCGCGTTAGGCACCGCAACGTCGCGCTTTCGGCGCAGCCTCCCGAGCGTGCGCGATCTCAGCATGCATGTAGAAAGCTGCTTTCCTTCCAGTCTCGAATCATATCTCTTAGCATCGCGCATTTCGCGCCTCTGAGGAGGGCATCCATCATGGCGGGCAAAGCGACGACAAGTACCAAGTCTGGCCGTCCCGTTACGCTCAAGCATTTGGCGGCAAGGTTGGCGGCCGATCACGAACTCACGAAACGCGCGGGCGAGGCTATTCTCGGCGACCTCGTGAGCCTGATCACCAAGCATCTCAAAAAAGGCGAGCGCGTCCGCATTGCCGGTTTTGGCATTCTGCAGGTCAGGGCACGCGCAGCCCGCATGGGGCGAAATCCGGCGACCGGCGAAGCGATCAAAATAAAGGCCAGCAAGAAGGTCGCGTTCCGCCCGGCCAAGCACTTGAAGATGGCAATCTAGTCGAGTTCGCGCGGACGCCGCATACATCTGCCCCGTCAGCCAGCGCCGACGGGGCCGTATGCCTTTAGGTTATCGTCGGGCTTTGACAGGCGCTCCCATGGCGGGCCTGTCACGGTTCAGTGTCGCATGTCACTTGCCGGGGCGTTTGTAAACTCCGCCTCGAACTGGGAAATTTCCCGCATCAAGTCTTCCAAAACGCGCTGGCGCAACGCGGCGTCCGAGCCATAGGTCAGCTCTGCGACCGTCTTGGCCAGCGCGGTGATGATTTCGTCCACATCGATGGCATCTTTCTCGCCAGTCAGCGAACCGTATTCCGCATAAAAGTCGTCGATCACATCGCCAATCAGACAATGTAGACAGGGCCGCTCATCATTCGATTCAGTACTATCCGACATGGCCATCCTCACGTTTGCAGATCGAGGTTCGGTGGGTCGCTCGCTTACAGCCGCGCCTTGAACGCCGTCGGCGGTTTGGGAAATTTTGGCGGTCCCGAGAGGACTCGAACCTCCGACCTTCGGTTTAGGAAACCGCTGCTCTATCCGACTGAGCTACGGGACCATGGTCCAATCGCTTACCCAGGTAGTATCTTGTTTTAGAGCTTCAATATAGCAGCCACACATATGGCCGGCTGGAGCGTTTAGCATAGCTTCGCGGCCGCTTCGCCCCATGCGATCAGCCCTTCACTCCGCCCGAACCCCAGCCTGCGACAAGGAATCTCTGAATAAAAACGAAAACAGCCGCCACGGGTGCAATCACCAGAACGCCGGCAGCCATGATCATTCCCCAATCGACGACGCTGGCATTGTAAAGATCGGCAATCCCGACCGGCAGCGTTTTCATCTCATCGGCGCTAAGCAGCACGCGCGCGAAGATGTAGTCGTTCCAGGCAAGAATGAAGGTGAAGGTGCCGGTCGCGACCACGCCGGGCAATGCGAGCGGCAAGACGACATGGATAACCGCCTGCAAACGGCTGCCGTCGATCCTAGCCGCCTCTTCGATCTCGAGCGGGATGCTCTGAAAGAAGGTGCGCAGCAGCCATAGACTGAACGGCAGGCAGAAGGCCGTATAGGCGAGGATCAGTCCGAGATGCGTGTTGGCCAGCCCGAGAAAACGCATGGCCACATAAAATGGAATGATGATCATGATCGGCGCGAACATGTAGGTGAAAAGGATCAGCCCCGCGACCGTCTCGCGCCCATGGAAGCGAAAGCGCGTGAGGCCGTAGGCGGCGGGCACCGAAACAAGCAACGTCAAGCCAACAGTGGCAAACGATACGGTGAGACTGTTGCGGAAATACGTGAGAAAACGAGTCTCTGCGAACAACCGGCTAAGATTGTCGAGCGTGACATGCGTGGGCCAGAGTGTCGGCGGGGTCACGAAAATCTCGCGCGAAGGCTTCAATGCGGTCGACGCCATCCACGCGAAAGGAAAGGCCGTGAAAGCGAGCAGCGCCAATGCCGCGAACATCAGCACCTGGCCACGGGGGCTCAGCAACCCGGAAGAGCGATTCATAAATTTTCCTCACGCCGCCAGATGCGAAAGTAGAGCACGGCCGCGCCTGCAAGGGCGAGGAACATGACCACGGCCATGGCAGAGCCGAGGCCCGCCTCGTAGTAAGCGAAGGTGCGCATATAGGTATAGATCGGCAGCGTGCGGATGTAGGTCTCGGCACCGCCGCCCTGGATCATCAGCCACGGCGTGTCGAATTTCGTGAACATCCAGATCGAGCGTAGGAGCACGATGACGAATAGCACGCTTTTGAGCTGCGGTAGCGTGACGTAAACGAATCGCTGCCAAGCATTGCCGCCGTCGACCTTGGCCGCGTCGTAAAGCTCGTCCGGAATGGTCTGTAGCCGCGCCAGCACGCCGATAACGACGAAAGGAAAGAATTGCCATACGCTGACGATGATCAGCGACACCATGATCCAGTCCTTGCCCATGAAGCTGATCGGCTGATCGACCAGCCCCGCTTTCTCGATAAGATAATTGACGAGACCGAACTGGCTGTTGAGCAGCCATTTCCAGATGATCACCGCGACCACGGTCGGCACCACATAAGGAAAGATCACGATGCCACGCAGGATATTGCGGCCGGGAAAAACCTCGTTGAGTAGCAGAGCCGCCGCGACACCCAGTATGATCTGCAGCGCGATCGTCGAAAGGGCATAGACTGTGCCGCGCCACACCGACGCCCAGAATTCCGGATCGCGCAGGAGAGAAATATAGTTGTCGAACCCGATGAACGTCTGTTGGGGGAAGAACGAGTGCTTGTTGAAGAAACTGATCCAGACGCCGTAGAGCACCGGATAAAGCGTGAGCGAGAGCAAGAGGAGAATGGCGGGCAGGATCAGCAGGATCCCGACCGCCGCCTCCGGCAGTCGGAATAGCTCCGAGTTCGCGCTCGGCACGGGCTCACTCAATGCACGCCCGCCATTCACGATCCGCCAAGCTTATGCAACAGCTCAGCCCTTGAGATAGCCTTTGCTGCGCAGCAGGTCTTCGAGCCGTCTCTGCGCTTTATCTGCGGCCCTTTTTGGCTCCCACTTCTCGAGCACGACGTCCATGACCATATCGCGGACGATACCGGAGCCGAGCACTTCGAGCAGATAAGGTTTCTCGGTCATATCGGACCAATCGACGACAAGTGTCGGCTTGCCCTGGTCCTTGTCGAGATAACCCTGTTGCACCTCGATCCAGCCCTTCCAGCGCTGAATCATTTCGAGGTTCTGATATTTCGGCGACGCGCGTAGCGACTTGGTGATTGGGAAGAGGTGGATGGGAACGGTCGAGACATACTCGAGGTAATTGTCGTCCTGGTAGAAGAACTTCAGGAACTCGATAGCCTCTTTTTGGTGTTTTGCGTCCTTGAAAAGCATCCACGGCTCTTCATCGACCTGCACGCCCGGCTCCTTGCCGCTGGGCCCGACCGGCTTTGACCAGACGTCAAATGTCTTGTCGTTCGCCTTCTCCTTCGGCGCGAATTTCTCGATCAGCCCAGCGCCGCGTCCGTAACCCTGGAACATCATCGCCGCCTTCTGGCCGTACAGATTCTGGAACGTCTGCAGGTAGCCATCGCCTTCCCAGCCGGGCGGGGCGTATTTGACGAGCTCGCGCCAGAACTCCAGCACCTCGATCATCTTCTGGTCGGTGAACAGCGGCTTGTTGTTCTTGTCGAACAGGGCGCCGCCATTCGACTTGATCAGTTCGCCCATCAGGATGTTGATGAAGAGATTGTCGCCCGGCAGTGTGATCCCGTAGATGTCGATCTTGCCATCGCCCTTGGTCGATTGCGTCAATGCCTTTGCATTGGCGAGGAAATCGTTCCACGTCTTCGGCGGCTTCAAGCCCGCCTTATCCGCCATATCCTTGCGGTAAATCAGCAGCGACGTTCCAGCGGCATGCACGAGGCCGAATTGCTTGCCGCCGACGTTGCACACTCGCTTGACCTGCTCCCAGATATTGTCCTCGCCGATCGCTTTCACGACTTCATCGAGCGGGTTGAGCAAATCCTTCGATTGCAAGGCCGTGCAGGTGATCGGCTGGCCGTGCGACAATTCCGGGGGCGATCCAGCGGCGAGCGATGCCATGATCTTGCCTTCCAGATCGGTCCAGGCCAGCCCCTCGGCTTCAATCTTGATGCCTGGATTCTTCGCCTCGAAACGGCGCGCAAGGTCGTTGAAGGCTTTGATGGTTTGCGGCTCAGTTTCCGTGTGCCAAACGCGAACGAGCTTGTCCTGCGCGAGAGCCGGCGCGGCGATGCCGACGGTCAGTGCGGTCGCGAGCGCGACCATCCGCGACATATGCATGGGTTTCCTCCCGTGAATACTTTGATTAATTTCAAACCAGGCCGCGCAACGCGCCCGCCTGCATCTCGCATCCGCACCCGCCACGGCTTGGCTTGCGGCGACCGCTGACCGTGGTTGGCGTCTGTCGTCAGATGTCCAACCACGGTAGAAAGGGGCGCAAACGCTGTCAATCGCAGCCGCTTCACCAGAGGCCGCGGGAGATGCCAGAATGCACTATGACGTAACGATCATCACGGTGCGGCCCGGTACGGAGCAGAAGGCGCTTGCGCGCTTGAATGAAACGCTTCCGTCCGTGGCGGGGGATGAGCTCTTGGCCTGCTGGTATTCCGACATCGGCTCACTCAATCGGATACTGTTGATCCACGCTGCTCCCGATATGATGCGTGTCCATGCGGACCGCGAGAAGATATTACGGAGCGGGAATCTCGGAGTCGGTGAATACATCGTTGGCACGAGCATGGACATCTACGTCTCGTTCCCATTCATGCTGCCCATGACGGCCGGGCAATACGGTCCGGTATTCGAGGTGCGCACCTATATCCTCAAGCCGGATGGCTTGCCGGCAACTATCGAGCTGTGGCGAAAGTGGGTGCCGGGCCGCGCAAGGCTGTCGCCGCTGCTCGCCGCCATGCATTCGATCGCGGGCACAGTCACGCGATTCGTGCACATTTGGCCGTATGCGAGCCTCGAAGAGCGAGTGCGGCTTCGAGCCAAAGCGGTCGCGGATAAGCTGTGGCCGCCGCCCGGTGGTCCGGATCATCTGACCGCGATGCAGTCTAACATTTACCTTCCTGCAGATTTTTCCCCGATGCGCTAAAGCCATGCGCTGCGTCACCGGGGAATCCAAATCCGCCTCGCGTGCAGGCTCAAAAATCGGCTCCCGCGGGAACGATAAGCGGAATCATTCGTTGTGGCATTGTCGGTGAGCGCTCTACGACAGCAGCGTCGAACATCGGCTATGCCAAATCGTCTTGCCTCAGCGAGCCTTGTTGCCGCCGTCCTGTCTGCGGCGCCGCAATTCGCCCTCGCTCAAAGCGCCCCGTTCTGTCTCAAGAGCGCGCTGGGTGCGATCAGTTGCAACTATCACACCATGACACTGTGCGAGCAGGCCAAGCAGCCCAACTCGCGCGATCAATGTATTCCGCGCTTTCAGGCAGACGAGACAACGGGCAGCTCGGCAGCGCCCCTCGGCAGCCCGCGTCAGCCCAGGGCTCCAGCTGTCAATTCCGCTCCAGTGCGCTAAGGACGCTCGGGTCCGTTTTCGATCGCCGACAACGAAACGTCAACGTCTCTTTGTTGCAGGGTGCTTCGCCGCCAGGAGGCGATCGTAGTCGCGTTGGGTGCGCTGCGCGTAAGCCAAGGCGAAAGACGCAAGCGCGTCGTCCATAACATCGCTTTTGCCCATGTATCCCGCGAGCACTGCCGGATCGGCCGAGCGTGCGTGCGCGCGTGCCAGCGTGCGCCCGCACAGACGCGCGTAGCTCCCCAGCGCCCGTTCTTCCACCAGCTCGCCAATCGTTCCAAGCCGCCTGTTCTTCAAGTGGCGCACGTAAAAATATCGCCCTGACGCTTCATCTTCGGTCCACCCTAGGAACACATCGCTGGCCGCCTGCATGATCCGTTGACCTTCCACGACCCGTCGGCCCGGATGGTCTTCGAATTCCCGCCCCAAACACTCGAGCACGGATTTTCCCGCTTCTTTGACTTGAAGGAACAGGGGAGCGCCGTCGCCGCTCATGAACAGGCCGATGGCACAGAAAGTCCCCACGCTTCCAACGCCGACGACTTTGAANNNCGCTCGATGAGACAACGCCGCTCCGGTGTGAGACGCTCTTGATAGGACGCAAACACGCGCCGCTCATCTACTCGATGCTGCGCATCGTCGCCCTTTCGGGTGAAATGATAAATGAGCGGCGGTCTGTCCTCGACCCGCGCCTGGTTGTCCTTCACCAAGTGCGGGAAATTGTCGTCTTGTTCCAGATGCGCGACCGCCTTGGAAACGATGGCGGAAAGCTTTTGTCTGAGGGAGCGGTCCTCAACGCGCTCGATTTCTCGCGCCAAATCAATCCTGCTGTGCCAAATTTCGAGCGGTGACAATTTGGCGAGAACGCGAATTCGGCTTCGATATGCTTCGACTGCCGCCGCTGCGATCGCGCGCGCGCGGCTCTTCGGGAGCTTCGCCGCAAGCGCGGCAACCGCGACGCTCGCGACCAAGCGCTTTAGGTCGACTGTGAAATCGATCCCTGCAAGTGTTTCGTCGAAGTCGTTGATGTCGAAAACGATGTTCTCCTCGGGGGTCTCAAATGCCCCGAAGTTCAAGAGATGACAGTCGCCACAAGCCTGGACCGCAATGCCTGCCCGCGCTTGATATTTGAGATCCTCCGCCATCACCGCTGCCGCGCCGCGCAGGAATGCGAAGGGGCTAACAAGCATGCGCTCGTAGCGGACAGGCACCAGCTCCGGCACGCGGCTGCGATCGGCCGCGGCCAGGATAGCAACCGGATCGCGAGCGGCAGACCCAAGCAAGTCGGCATGTCGTTCGCGCGGAACCTTTTTGCGCAGACGCTTGCCATGGCGGTAGCGCTCGGCGCGCGGCCCCCACGGGGATTGGCTTATCTGGCCTCGCACGTATAGCATTCAAAAGACCTATCAACACTCGCGCGGACGCGCAGCTAGGCCGTCAATACCTCGAGCACGTGCCCATTCGGGTCATGGAAATAAAAACCGCGTCCGCCGCGACGGTGATTAATCTTCATATCGTCGAGGGCGCGGGGTCCACTGCCATAAACAATTCCCTCGCTGCGGACGCGCTCAAAGATCTCATCGAACTCTGTCTCGTCAACTTTGAAAGCGTAGTGGTGGCTTTCGAAGTTCGTGTCGTTGTCGAAATCGAGGGTCAGCGTCTCATTGATGCGCAGGGGCGCGAAATGCGAGTGAGCACCCTCGTACTGCAAACCGAGGACTCGGGCGAGAAAGCGTGCGGATGCTTCCTTGTCATGCGCCGGGACGATTGTATGGTCCAGCACAATTGCCATCGGCACCTCCTAAAATTGACGCCCGTCAGATCACATAGGATGCTGCAGCGTCAGTTTTAAGGTCCAGCGAGGCATGACTCGCCGCTTACAGCCGCGGCCACTAGGTCTTGGACGGCTCAACGGTAATGGATTGTGATCGTGGTCACTTGGTCGCCGGCGTGGCGGTCCACGAATCCCAGGAAGGATGAGAGCAGTTTGCGCTCATCCTCAGGCGTAGAGGCGCGAACCTTGGCAGTGACCCGCTCGGACGCGTCACGGTTGAGCTGAAGCGTACCCTTGAACTTCTTGTGCTTCCATCGGGCGGCGCGCTGGCTCGTGCGCCCGACTCGCACGTAGGTTCCACGACCGCTTTTCCGGATTGCCGCCTCCTTGGCGACGAGCGTGCCGTAAAGGCGCGTCCGAGCGCGCGGAACAATCTCGACGATTTTCATGGAAACCCCCTGCCTCGCTCGAATTGCGGGCGAAATATACAACGATGAGCCCCGCCGGCACCACCAGGACAACTCGGCCGACGACCCCGCACACGAGGGTCAGCACCGCCGCAGTGCCGCCCCATTCCGACGCTTTCGTTGCTCCATGAGCCGGCGCTGGGACGTCGCGCTTGCGCGGTTTTGCTGCCTTTGGTGCATCGTTCTGCCGACGGCCGGGGCGCGCGCGGAAGGCGGGATGTTGAACGCCTGCCGGTCTGAGGCCGTTGCCATCGGAAAGGTTCGCGCAATCACCGACGGGCGCAGTTTCGTCTTGGAAGACGGGCGCGAGATTCGTCTGGCGGGGATTGAGGTTCCGCTCCCGCCCAGCGCCGACGAAGCCGGGCCTCGGACCGAGGCTGCTCTTGCGGCTCGCAAAGCACTGGAAACAGTGCTCGCGGATCAGACGGTGGAGCTGTATCACACCGCTGCGTCTGTCGACCGGTACGGCCGCACGATCGCACTGGCCTATCTCGTGGCCCACCGTGCGCGCCCCTCGGTTGCACACGAGATGTTGGCAAGGGGGTTCGCGCGCGTTTCAGCCCATGTCGGCGATCGGTCCTGCGCCGAAGAGTTTTGGGCGCAAGAGCGGGCGGCGCGCCAGGCCAAGCTTGGCCTGTGGAGCGAACCGTACTATGTCATCCTCGCGGCCGACAGCGGGGCCGAACTCTCGGCCGAGCGCGGCCGTTTCACCGTGGCGGAAGGAAAGGTGTGGTCGGTCCGCGAGAGCGCAGGCACGATTTACATCAATTTCGGACGACGGTGGGCAGAGGCGCTCACCGTCACGATTTCGAAGCACGACGAGGGTGCCTTCGCCGCTGCCGGAGTAGCGCCGAAACGGCTCGAAAAGCGGCGTGTTCGAGTACGTGGATGGATCGAGGAGCGTGCCGGCCCCAGAATCGGGGCTACCCGTCCGGAGCAGATCGAGATCGTCGAGAGCAACTGACGGACCTGACGCTATCATGCATGCCTCATCGGGACAGCGCGACGTTCTCTCCGCCACATGGACGGGGACCACGCTTTTTGCCGTGCTTGCTCTCGTCCTCGCGGGCTGCAGCTCGTCCCTGCTTACCGCCGGAGCACCACCTGGCTCACTTCCGGAAGCACCGCGCCAGGTCCAGCCACAGCAGCAAAGTCCGGCGCCGAACTCGCGCGAGCATCAACGCATTCTCGCCGCCTACAACGGCGCTTACGAGGATCCCAAGCTCGAAGGACTTCTTAATCAGGTCGTCGCAAGCCTGGTTGCGGCATCGGAGCAGCCGGAGGTGCAGTATCGCGTCACCATCCTCAACTCGGCGTCGATCAATGCCTTTGCGCTACCGAGCGGTCAGCTCTACGTGACGCGCGGTTTGATCGCGCTGGCCGACGACACCTCCGAACTCGCGTCCGTTCTATCTCATGAAATGTCCCACGTGATCGCGCGCCATGCCGCCATGCGCGAGGACCAGGCGCGTCAAGTGGCACTGGTAAGCCGCGTGGTCCAGGATGTGTTGAGCGATCCGGAAACGGGAGCGCTGGCGCTCGCGAAATCGAAGATCGCGCTGGCCAGCTTCTCACGTGCTCAGGAATTCGAGGCGGACGGCATCGGGATCGGCATCGCCACGCGCGCTGGCTATGATGCGTACGGCGCGGTGCGCTTTCTCACCTCGATGGGTCGCAACGCCGAGCTGAAATCCAGCCCGGGGCAGTTGCACATCGATCCGCGCGCCCCAGATTTCCTCTCGTCCCATCCGGCCACCCCTGAGCGGATCAAGAACGCGCAAGCCAATGCCCGCCAGTTCAACGCACCCGGCGCCGGCGAGCACGACAAAGCGACCTACCTCGCCGGAATCGATGGCCTGGTGTACGGCGAAGATCCGAGCGAGGGCTTCGTGCGCGGCCGCCGTTTCCTGCACCCCAAGCTTGGCTTCACCTTCCTGGCACCTGAGGGTTTCACACTCGACAATACGGCGCAGGCGGTTCTCGGGGTCAAAGAGAGCGGCGGCCAAGCTTTGCGGCTCGATGTGGTACGCGTGCCGGCCGAGCAGCCGCTCGCCGAATACCTCAACTCCGGTTGGATCGAGAACATCGATCCAAAGAGCGTCGAAGCGGTCGTCATCAATGGGTTACCGGCAGCGACCGCGACAGCCAAAGGCGATCAATGGGTGTTTCGGCTGTATGCGGTGCGGTTCGGCAGTGATGTCTATCGCTTTATCTTCGCCTCGAAGCGCACCACAGCGGAGATCGATCGCGCTTTTCGCGAATCGGTCGGCACCTTCCGCCGCATGACGGTCGCGGAAAGCCAGGCGGCAAAGCCGCTGCACATCAGGATCGTCACGGTTGGGCCGAATGACACGGTTGAGCGCCTCGCGGGTCGCATGGCGATCGCCGACCGCGCGGTCGAACGCTTTCGCGTGCTCAATGGCCTTGGCCCCGGCGAGCGCGTGAGCCCCGGCGATCAGGTCAAGCTCGTGGTCGAGTGAGCCACCTTAATACTTGGGCTTACTCCACCTGTATTCCGAGTGCGCTAACCGGAGCGCCGATCAGATTTAGCGCCATTCCAGCTCGTTCCCGCGCCTAGCCTTTCCTCCCGTTCGGCGCCATCATCGCCGCAGCGTGAAACGTTGCGAGGTGAACGCATGAACGTTGGTTTCGTGGGGCTCGGCGCGATGGGCTCCGGCATCGTCGGCCGGCTCATGGCCGCAGGCCACGTGGTGACGGGCTGGAACCGAAGCAAGCCCAAGACCGAGCCCCTCGCCGCTTGTGGCATGCGCGTTGCACCGACGCCCCGTGCGGTCGCTGCCGCCTCGGAGATCGTGTTCTCGATCGTGACCGACGCGCCGGCAGTCAAGGCAATTGCGCTCGGTAGCGACGGCATCATCGCGGGCCTGAAACCCGGCGGAATTTATGCGGACATGAGTACGATTGCACCGGACGCGAGCCGAGCGATCTCTGCCGAATTCGCTACGCAGGGCCTCGTCATGCTTGATGCGCCGATCTCGGGCAGTCCAGTGACACTGGCCCAAGGGAGCGCTGCGCTCATGGTGGGCGGGGACAGGGGCGCTTTCGAGCGCATCGAGCCGGTGCTGCGCGCAATCGGGCCAAAAGTTACCTATGTGGGAAGCAGCGGCCTAGCGGTGCAGATGAAGATTGCGGTCAACTTGCTGCTCATGGTGGAGGTGATCGCTTTCGGCGAAGCGGTGGCACTTGCCGAAAAAGGCGGTATCACGCGAGAGATCGCGGTCGATGCCATCCTTAAGAGCGTTGCCGCCTCGCCCGTGCTGGCCTACCGCGGGCCCTTCATACTGGATGGAAAGATGCCGGCCACCCCGCTCGCCGATGTCACGCTGCAGCAGAAGGACATGCTGCTCGCGCTCGAACTCGGCCGTAACCTCGGCAGCCCCGTGCCGCTCGCAGCGGCCGCTAACGAAATCATGAATGCTTGCCGCGGGCTGGGACTCGAACACCGCGATTTCGTGACCGCGCACGAAGTCTATCGCCGTCTTGGAGGCCAACCCTAACGCTGCGCGCGAACGCCTGCGGCCTGGGCCCGCGCAGCCTCCGAAGTTGTTCGCAATGGCCAATGGCCAGGCACATAGACAGCGACACGCCAACCGCCGTAGCCTGTTGTGGGCTAAGGGCGCCAGAACTCCGATCTCCCACATGAACGTCGTTAGTCGGAAGCCCCGACGTTCCCAGATCGGGGCTGACTCTTTCTCCGCCGAACGCACGGGCCAACGAATAGGCTCCATTCGGCCAAGACAAACGAATCGGCAAAAGCGCAACACGGGTCGGGAGATGGCGGAGAGCGATCGTGAAGCAGGCCAAGCGAAAAGCCAAACCAAAGCTTCCCTCTCGCGCCGCGGCGGCAAGCGCCGCAAAAATGTATCGTACCAACGTGCAGAACGTGCCGACCGTCACGCGCCTCAAGCGCAAGGACGGCTGGGTCGACATGCAGGTGCAATTCCTAATCGATAAGGCGTCCGCCGACGCTGACCATGTAGTCGGGTGGACCGTTCTCAAGCCGGGAGCACGGCACGAACGGCACCGGCATCACAATTGTGATGAGTTCTTCATCGTACTCAAAGGCCACGGGCACATCTATACCGAAGAAGGCGAGGTCCCGTCGGTCGAGGGCGATATAGTGTATTCGCCCCGGACCTGCTGGCACGGCTTCAACAACACCTCGAAAAAGGACGTCGTGTTGGTGTGGGGGTGGATGGGCGCCGGGTCGATCGAGGCCTCGGGCTACGAAGTGACGGGACGGAACCGTTGACCGCTTCACGAGCCGCTAACCCAAGGAACGAGAGACATTACGCCATGAAGCTGTGGGAGGATGCGCGCGTGGTACGCGGCATGCGGGCGCAGCTCGAGGTACGCCGTGCTCGTCTCGCGAGTGGGGATGCTCCACTAGGGTGGAAGGTCGGGTTCGCTGCGCCTGAGATGCTCAAGCAGCTCGATATCAGTGGACCGCTGGTAGGCTTCCTGACGCGAAATGCACTCGTCCAATCCGGAGCAAGCGTCTCACTCGCCGGCTGGGCGAAGCCTGTGGCTGAACCAGAAATCGCTGTCCATGTTACCCACGACGTTTCGGCCGGCGCCGACCGCGACACTGCCAACGTCGCGATTGGGGGGATCTCCCCGGCAATAGAGATGGTGGACCTCACCGAGCCGCCGGAGGACCCGGAGCGAATTCTAGGCGGCAATATTTATCAGCGGCACGTTGTGCTCTCTGGCGACGCACCGGCGCGCACGGGCAGTACATCGGACGACGTCGTATGCCGAATCCTCCGGCGCGGCACTGAGTTCGTGCGCACCAGCAATCCGCAGGCCAACACCGGCAATTGGGTGGATATCGTGCGGCACGTCGCGGATGTGCTGGCGGCTTTCGGCGAACGACTGCGTGGGGGAGAAATTATTATCACCGGCTCGGTGGTGGCGCCGCTTGTGATCGAGCCCGAGGAAGATACGATTGCATTCGAGCTTGATCCCGTCGGTGGCGTCGAGGTTCGTTTTTCCGGCCGGTGAAAGGACGGTTGCGTGCCGAGGCGAAGTGAGTAGCCTCCCTGCATCGACTCCCCGATCAGGACCTTGAGATATGTCGAAACTCTGCGCCTGGATTGTCTTTGTTGTCGCACTCCTCGCGGTGCCGCCGCTGGTGCACGCAGAGACAGCAGACTGGCCACAGCGGCCGATCCGCTTCGTCATTCCGTTCGGTCCGGGCGCCGGCGCAGATATCGGCGCGCGCCTTATTCAGGACCGGCTGCAGGCACGCTGGGGCAAGCCGGTGGTGACTGAGAACCGTCCGGGCGGCGATAGCATGATCGCGATTCAGGCCGTCCTATCTGCCAACGACGATCACACCTTCCTGTGGGGGCCCAGTGGGAGCTTCATCGTCCATCCGTATCAGTATAAGAGGCTCCCTTACGACCCAGCCGATCTGGTGCCGGTGGCGCGTTTCTCCAGCACCATTCTCGGCGTCGGCGTTCCGGCGTCGATGAAGGTGGCCACGCTCGCCGATTTCGTTAAACGCGCGCGCGCCGAACCCGGCAAGTTCAATTCCGCTGCGGTTCCAGGCATTACCGAACTCGCGTTCGACTATTTCGCGCATAATGCCAAGATCACGATGACGAAGGTGCCGTACAAGGACATCGTGCAGGCCGTGAATGACCTCGCCGAAGATCGTCTGCAGATCTATTCGGCCTCATACGCCATCCTGCGGCCACATCGAGAGGCCGGTAGGATCGTGGTGGTGGCGCAGATGGGACGGGAGCGGGCACCGAGCCTGCCTGATATTCCAACCGGCATCGAAGCGGGTTACCCCGAACTGGAAATGGACGGCAATGTCGGCCTGTTCGGAAGCAAGGCGCTGCCCGCAGAATTACGCGAGCGTATCGGCGCCGACGTCGTCAAAGTCTCCGACGACAAGGACATCGACGGTACCCTCAATGCGACTGCACAGACGCCGAGTCGCGGCGGGGCAAAGGAGTTCGCCGCCTCGATCGAGCGCCAGCGCGCGCAGATCGCCACCATTGCGAAGGCACTTGGCATCCAGCCAACGCGATAACGGTGAGCGGCAGCCAAGCCGACTAAGTCACCCGGCCCGAGGAGGTCTCCTCCTCGAACACCGAGACCGCGGGCGGCGTTCCGCTCAACCCGAGCTCCTGCCATCGCGCGACCACCTTGTCGTAAGCGTCCTTCGATAACCGAGTGCGCTTGGAGAACGTCTTGATGAAGCGATAATCCATACAGGCATTGATCAGGCATTTCGATCCCCAGGGCCTGATCTCAGGCGGGTTCAGGCTAGGATCGAGATACGTGCTCCAGGTCTCCCGCAGGATATCGATCGACTGCGCTGGGCGCGAACGCGTCGCCATTGCCCACAACACCTGACCTATATTGCTCGGATCGATATCGTCGTCGACCACGATCACGTATTTTCCAAAATATGCGCCGGTCGTGCATTGCGCAGCGAGAGCCATCACCTGCGCCGCATGGCCGGCATACATCTGCTTGATCGAGGCCACGGTGATGCCCCATCCCGCGGCTTCCGGAATCGACCACACGCCCTGAATGCCGGGCACGCCCAGCTTGTCGGCCCAGATGCCGGCAGAACGCAACGCCGCCCAGAACAGGCCGCACTCATTGGCCGCACTGTCGGCCATCAACGCGCAAGTCAAGGTCGGGTTGTCGCGGTAACGAACGCGCTCCACTCGCATGAAGGGCGTCGCGCCACTCGGCCGTCCGTAATAGCCGGTAAACTCACCGAAGGGTCCTTCGGAGAAGGTCTCATCCGGATATAGAAAGCCTTCGAGCACAATCTCGGCTCGCGCCGGCAGCGGCAGGCCGGTGAGATCGCTGATGAACACCTCGATTGGTGCGCCATTGATCCCGGAATAATAATCATATTCGCACTCGGTTTTGGGCAGGCTGGTCGCGGCGACCAAAAAGAGTAATGGATCTATGCCATAGGCGGCCGCGATCGGCATGGGCTTGCCCATTCGCCACCATTTCTCACGATCGATGGTGGCGTCCTTGCCCGGCGACGTATAGACGCCGACCTCGCGCGGTCCTTTGATCATCATGCGGTAGGTGCCGACATTGACGCGGCCCGTTTCCGGATCCTTGGTCACCACTGCATCGCCGGTTCCAAGATACATGCCGCCGTCCAGCGGCCACATCCGCTGCGCCGGAAAAATACGGATATCGATGTCGTTCCCCTCGACGATGTTCTGATTGCAGATCGCCTGCTCGGCCGAAACCTCCTTCGGCGGCACTTTCCGGCCGAGCTTTTGCTGTAGGCTCTGCACTGCCTTAAGCGGATGGTCCATTGGCTGCTCGCCAATCATCAGACAAAAGCGGGATAAATTGCATCCGACCATGTTATACAGCGCGCGGTGGCCGGGATGGCCCTTGATATTCTCGAACAGCAGCGCTGGCGACTTTTCACCAGCAACGAGATAGGTGATCGTCGCAGCTTCGAGATCGGGATCGACTTCCGCGGTGATGCGCTTGAGTTCGCCGAGCAGCTCGACCTTCTCCAGCCAAGCATCGAGATCGCTCGAGTTGGCTCCGCGAGGAGCCTTTTGGCCCTCGGCTTTTGCGGGTTGCGGTTGGCGCGCGGTCCCTACGGTGACGCTCATGTCCATATCCGTCTCCGGTTCTGCTGCGTTTCAACGCAAGTCTAGCGCGTTTTTGGAGCCCGTGGGATCCGCGGCTTGATGCTTGTATCTCAGCGATCGCGACCGCAAAAAAAGCCCGGCGCAATGCCGGGCTTTTTCCTCAGAGCGGGCACACGGCCATTCAGAGGCCGGCCATCACGCTCTCAAGGCCAAGCAGATGGGTGAGCGATTTAAGTTCGCGCCGCTGGTCGTCACTGAAGCTCATGACCAACGGGAACCCCGCGGATTTGAGGCCTTCGACATTCACCCTGCTCATGTCGATGGATGCCGTGCGGCTGTTACCCTGCGACTTCCTCGTATATTCCATCTTGCGCAGTTCGGCCTCGACAGCGGGCCAATAGCGTTCCTGCTCAGACGTCAGGTTGAGTCTTTTCTTGATTCCGGCAAGTTGTGAATCGTTGAGCACGGCGTTGGAGCGAGGCTTGGTAGGCTTGGCCGATGTGGAGGCGAGCGCGACCTTGGCGGGTACAGCTGGCTTCGGTTTTGCCTCAAGGGTCGCCGGAGCGTCGGCGTCATTGGAGGCATAGGCCGGCCGGGGATTAAAAAACGTCATTCCTGGATCGGCCGACGCCAATGTGAGCATACCGGATATCGGCTCCGCGGAGGCCTGCACCCAGTCCGCCGGGAAGCGCAAATTCACTGTGTCGGATGGGACCATCTCGACGATGCTGGCAACGACTGTGGATGATGCGTGCGAGAAAAGGCCCCCGCGCGCGGTGAAGCCGGCGGCCAGGCCGCCCACCCCCGCTCCGGCCAGAATGGCAAGACAACCCACGACGCTTTTGCTGATACCGCTGGATAACCCCCGCATGTTCCCCCGACCTGCTTACCCTCGAACAGTGGCCATCTTCTTTGCAAACCAAGCGTAATTATGGCTGTGCCGGGACATTTCTTCGACCCTTTTTCCTTGTCCAACAGGGAGTTAGCGCCAACCGACCGACCGGCTTTGGCAGCAACGAAAAAGCCCGGCATCAGAGCCGGGCTTTCCTCCATTTCGCGGACGGCGTACGCTCAGGCTGCTTCTTCCTCCACCACCGCCTCATCGTCCTCGCCCTCGGCGGGCTTGGGACCGCGACGCGGTCCCTTGGCCAGCGCGGCTTCGATCTCCTTGATCGCTTCGGTCTCGGTAATGCGTTGCACAACCGAAATCTCGCGCGAAAGGCGGTCGAGCGCCGCCTCGTAGAGCTGGCGCTCCGAGTAGGACTGCTCAGGCTGCGTCTCCGAACGATAAAGATCCCGCACCACTTCGGCGATGGCAACGATGTCGCCGGAGTTGATCTTGGCCTCATATTCCTGCGCCCGGCGCGACCACATGGTGCGCTTGATACGAGCCCGGCCCTTCAGCGTTTCCAAGGCCCGCTTGACCAGCGGCGGCTCAGCGAGCTTGCGCATGCCGACTGCAGTAACCTTCGCGGTGGGAACCCGTAACGTCATCTTGTCCTTCACGAAGTTGATGACGAAGAGTTCGAGCTTGGCTCCCGCGACTTCCTGCTCCTCGATCGCGAGAATCTGGCCCACGCCGTGGGACGGATAGACGATGAACTCGTTGGTCCTAAAGCCCTGACGCTGGGTCGTCTTCTTGCTGGTCATCCCGGAGGAAACTCCTTCGTCCGGCTTGCGGCGGACGGATGGTTTGGCCACGGGGGCTCGCCGGCGCGGTGCCGCACGGGAGGTGCGTGACACCCTCCGGCGGTGGGCCGCTGACGTTTTTTTCGTCCGCCGGCTCACGGCGGTGGTCTTTTTCGACCGATGGCGCGTTTTTCCTGCCACGGCTGTTTGCGTGGGTCTCACGTCCCTGGTTGAAGTTCCTCGGAAACGACCCGAAAAATAACGCTCCCCACGGGGGAGCGGCTCGGGTGCGCTGTTCTGCTCATTTTCCAGCTATATAGCACATTTTCCGCAAAAATCAAAGCGTTGCGGGGACTCAAAAGTCCAATTCCAGGCATCTGAGCATTACATTTTCGTCACGCCTGGTTAACGGGACAATCAGTCCCCGGTTCCGGGGCTGGAAGAGAAATGCGTTTCCAGCTTATTCGGCACACCCTCCCAAGCCTTGGCATCGGCGGGGGGCTCCTTCTTCTGGGTGATGTTTGGCCAGACCTTCGCCAGATCAGCATTGAGCTTCAGCAGCTTCTCCAGGCCCGGCTCGGTGTCGGGCTTAATCGCGTCGACCGGGCATTCCGGCTCACAAACACCGCAGTCGATGCATTCGTCGGGATGAATGACGAGCATGTTCTCGCCTTCGTAAAAGCAATCGACCGGGCAGACCTCGACGCAGTCCATGTATTTGCACTTGATACAACTTTCGACGACGACGTAGGTCATTTCCAAGCTCTCCAGGCGCGCGCTGACTAGCGCATGGGCCATTGGCAAGCAAGGGTTGCCAGCGCATTGGAGGCGGCGGCCACCGTGACAGGGGCTCAGAACCGGTCTGCACCCGGCCGAGCAAGGGGCGCCAGCGCCGTTATCGCTTGTTTTCGGCGCACAGGCGCCGTCGGATGGGCAAATCCGTCACTCGAGCATCTCACGCAAGGCGCGGGCGTCCTGCGCGGACCCGCGGCGGTCGGCAAAAGCTACGACTTTGAGGACGCGAACCGCACGATCGAGCGCAACGGTAACCACATCGCCGAGCCGCACGGTGTGGCTAGGATGATCGACGCGCCGGCCATTAACGCGAACGTGGCCAGCGGCGGCAAGGGCCGCAGCATCCGACCTCGTGCGCACTACGCGCGCGTGCCAAAGCCATTTGTCGACGCGTTGGCGATCCAAGCGCAGAAGCCCTCAGCGCGATTCTTTGTTGCCCGCCTCGAGTCGTTTTTTGAGCGCCGCGAGCTTCGCGAATGGCGAATTCGGGTCGGGTTCGCGGCGGTCCCGGTCTTCCCCACGGCCCTTGACGTATTTGGCACGCAGCGCCGGATCGTGATCCGGACGGTCGCCGGGCGGCGCTCGGCGGCCGCGATCGCCTCGCGTCGGCCGCTCCACGTCGCCCTGCCGGCGACCCCCTCGTTTCGGGCGAGGCGGACCACGCTCGGGCCGATCCTCGTCTCGGTTGCGCTGCGGCCGGCCGGTGCGATCGAACTGGGTATCGCGGAGCCGCCCGGGTGCGGGGGCGGCCCCGTTCTTTGCGCTCACTCCTGAAGCGGTGGTAGGCGCAACATGGGGCGCTTGTGGTTGCCCCTCACGACGGCGGTGTCGCGGACGACCCTCACGGCGCGGCTTGCGCGCATGCTCGTCACGGCGACCGGGTCGCCAGACTTCGATGAATTCCTCCGCTGCCGTTTGCACGTTGGAGGCCGCCTCGAAAGATGGCGCAGACCCCGCGACATCACCGGAGAGACCCTCAGCCTGCGCGCCGATCAAGGACGCCACCACTTCAGGTCCCGCGGTTGCGCTTGCAACCGGCTTGTTGAGCGCAGTCGCAGCTGCTTCAGCCTGCGCTGCCGCGAGGGCCGGTGTATCTGCGGTTCCTGACTCGGTCGGCTCAAGCGATTCGCCTGTCCCCGGCGCGACTTCAGCGATCGCCGCGTGTTCAGACGCAGAGGCAGGCGCGCCGTCTGCCCCGTTCAACGCGGTATCTGACAAGCTATCTTGCACAGAGCGCGACGACGGCTGCACCCCATCCAAGGGCGCGAGCGGCGGCTCAGGCGATTTCGGCCGTCGCTCCATGCGATAGCCGAGCGAGCGCAGGACCGAGGCGAAATCCTCCCCCGAGCAGCCCGCAAGCGACGTCATGGCGCCTGTAACCATGAAGCCGAAGCCTTCGGTCGCACCCGCCGGCTTGGACTCTCTCCCACCGGAACGCCATGCGAGCGCCGGGCGAATGAGATCGGCGAGCCGCTCCAAAATATCCACCCGCACCGCCCTCGTGCCACAGACGCGATAACCCGCGACTCGATAAAATGCTTTCGGGATTTCCTCGTTGGCGGCAATCGACGTGCGCCCGCTGCCAGCGAGCTGCTCGATCGCATCAAGGGCTTTGTTTTCCGAGCCGCCGTGTTTGAGCCCCCACAGCTGCATCGCCAAGCGTCGCGGCGCAGGCTTGAGCAATGCCGGCATATAGACGTGGTACGCACCGAAGCGCACACCGTATTTGCGCAAAATCGCGCGCGCGGGCTGTTCCAGCCCCTTGACCTCTTCCGCGACCCTATGACGGTCAAGCACGCCCAGCGCTTCCGTAAGTTGGAATGCCAGGCCGCGGGCGATGCCGACAATGTCTTCGGCGGCCGCAAGGCGGAACAGCGGCTCCAGCAGCCTCTCGATATGAGACCTCAGCCATAGGTCCAGCCGTGCTTGCACCGCATCTCGTGGTGCGCCGGTGAGGTACTCGTCGGCGATGAGGCGCACGCGCGGCTTGAGCGTCTCCTCCGCAGCAATCAGCTTGCCGACCGGCTGGCCCAACCACCTGATCGTATCATCAGTCGCGAGCACCAACTGTCCGTCCGCCGCTTGTGCGAGACGCGTGGCCCGCGCATCGATTTCTCCTGCTAACGCCTTTTGCGCAGCGCTGGCGAGCGCTTTCGCCTCAGAACCCGCGGCCGAAGCGGCGGGCGTAAACATGAATCCGTCCAGTCGGCCGATGATGTGCCCCTCGACAACGACTTCGCCGGTTTTGCCGATATTGGTCTCGAGCGTCGCGTTCTCGCGTAGCCGACGCATCAACACGCTGGTACGGCGATCCACAAAGCGCTCGGTGAGCCTGTCATGGAGCGCGTCCGACAGTTTATCTTCGACCGCGCGCGCAACGCCTTGCCAATGCTCGGGGTCAACCAGCCAGTCCGGACGATTCGCGGCAAATGTCCAGGTACGGATATGGGCGATACGGTTCGACAGCGTGTCGATATCGCCATCGGCGCGATCTGCCTCTTCGACTTGGCGTGCGAACCAGTCGGTGGGGATCGTTCCTTCCCGCATCAGAAAACCGTAAAGCGTAGTCGCGAGCTCGGCATGTGTAGCTGGCGAGATTTTGCGATAATCGGGGACCTGGCAGACATCCCACAATCGCTCCACTGCTTGGCGGCTGTTCGCCAAAAAGCGAATCTCGTCGTCGCGTGCCGCATGTTCCAGGACTAAGATGTCCTCGGCGATTGGCGCGCGAGTCAGGCCGTTCTGTTTCGGGGTTTCGGCGAGAGAAGCCTGCAGTGCGCCGATCGACGTGAAGTCAAGCGCGGTATTGCGCCATTGCAGCACCTTGATCGGCTCGAAGGAATGGCTTTCCAGCGCTTGCGCAAGCTCGGTCTCGAAGGGTGGGCATCTGCCGGTGGTGCCGAAGGTGCCATCGCGCATGGCGCGGCCGGCGCGGCCAGCGACTTGCGCCAGCTCGGCCGCATTGAGCCTTCTGAATTGGTAGCCATCGAACTTCCGGTCGGAGGCGAAGGCGACGTGATCGACATCGAGGTTGAGTCCCATTCCGATGGCGTCTGTGGCGACCAGATATTCGACGTCACCGGATTGATAGAGCGCAACCTGCGCATTGCGCGTGCGCGGACTGAGCGCCCCCAACACCACGGCAGCACCGCCGCGTTGACGGCGGATCAGCTCGGCGATCGAATAGACCTCCTCGGCTGAGAACGCGACGACGGCGGAACGGCGCGGAAGCCGCGTTATCTTCTTCTCGCCCCCAAATGAGAGCTGCGACAGCCGTGGACGCGTCAGGACATGAGCGCCGGGCAACAATCTCTCGACCATGGGCCGGACGGTCTGCGCACCCAGCACCAGGGTCTCCTCGCGTCCTCGGCGGTTGAGCATGCGGTCCGTGAAGACATGACCTCGCTCGAGATCGGCGCCGAGCTGCACCTCATCAATGGCCACGAAGGCGACATCGAGGTCGCGCGGCATGGCCTCGACAGTGGAGACCCAATAGCGTGGGTTCGGTGGCTTGATCTTCTCCTCGCCGGTGACGAGGGCGACCGCATCTATGCCCGCATGGGCTGCGACCTTATTGTAGACTTCGCGGGCCAATAGCCGCAGCGGCAGGCCGATGATCCCGGAGGAGTGGCCCAGCATGCGTTCGATTGCGAGATGAGTCTTACCGGTGTTGGTTGGCCCAAGCACCGCCGTGACACCGCTGCCGCGGGCGCCGGAATCGCGGCTGGCTCGAGAGGAAAAGGAAATAGGCATCGACTGATGAGGCGATTACTGACGCTGCAGTCGCGCGATGCTATCCGTCATACCTTCGCATCGAATGGGACGACTCGAGGCTACGAGACGAGATATGGCGCGACGTTTGAGATCGCGCGATACCCAGGCAGGGCTGTTGGGATCG
>VAZQ01000164.1:25969-40723 GCA_005883115.1 Alphaproteobacteria bacterium
AGATCGAAGATACCTGCTTCTATCACTCCAGCAAACACCCATTCCAAGCGCTAGTGCAATGCTTGTCGAGTGACCGCCGGCAGTGTTCCCGGAACTCAAAAGCACCGCTTTCATGGTCGATCTGCGGTGAAAGGTCTCTGGTAAGCGCCGAAGCGCTGGCCAGAGCAGTCGGCATCGGCCAACCATCGCGCGTGGCACCAGAACATCCGATGGTGAAGTGCAGTCGATTACGTTACTCGGCTGCCACTGGATCATGCGGCGTTTGCTGTTGCGGCCGAGGCGATAATCTCATTGCCGCGGTTTCAATGATCATATCCCTGTCACGGGCAGCGTTTGCACTCGATGCTGCGTGGGCCGACTGCTAGGGGCCACTTCATCCGTGGAACGAGTCCCGAACGAATCGCGCCCGAATCGCTGACTCTGCTTCTGTCAGAATTCGTTCACGGCCACATGTTGTGTTATGGCCGATACCCACCGCAATATGCTGTAAACCGCACAAATCGTCGTGCTTACCCGGCGAGCTCGATTGATACGCCGATCCTCTGACTTCCGGACCGCTCCTTAGGCCATTATTGCGCCTTAGCCGTCGCATTGCCCGGTTGCGCCACCGAAAGAAATTGGGTCGCCTGCATCACTCCGAGCCCAATTGGTGTCGGGACGCTGACACGAAAAGGGACCATCACGCGCGTGCCCGCGATTGGTGCCAGCCAAAGCTCCATGTCCCGCAATTGAATGAGGTACTTGATAGCGTAGCGCTCCGGAACGTGCCCGGCGATCGGAGAGAAAGATACTGCGCAGACGACGGCTAGGCCTTGATAGCCCCTATCCGAGCTCACGCGATCAAGCCGCTTGAAGGCGAGCTGAAGGTCGTAGCGCATTCGGCCGTCGAAAATCGACAATGTACGTTGACAAGCCTGCGGAACCAGCGTGTCGCCGCTGCCGGGAACCCGAACCAGCGATGCAGTCATCGGATCCGAAACGCCGCGTCGGTGCGCCTCGGTGACCGCAACACGGTCAGGGCTGGCAACGGTTGGTGGATTGGCCATCAACTCTTTCACTGTGCCGGCGCTGATCACCATTTGCACTTCATCGGACTTGTCACCCGTGACGATGCGCGAGGCGTAGGTCGCGGGCACAAGCTGGCCACCGGAAATGGTGCCGCGCGCGGCGCTCTGGCCCTCGCCGCTGGCAAAGACGCGCAACAAACCAGCCGTTGCTCCGCTGGCGGCCGCGGTGAAATAATCCTCGCCAATGTCAATCACCCAGGTGCCTCGGCCGATCGGAAGCCCGCTCAACGTGACGACGTAGCGGGCATCGAGCTTGCCCTGGGCAAAAACCGTGCGCTGTGGAGCCTCCGCCATCGTCACCGCGAGCGCGGTCACGCTAACGAAAATCGCGTGACGGGAGAGGCGGTAGGAGCTCACGAAGTGTCCTTGCTATTTCCTGTTAGACCGCCGGACCATAGCCAACCTGCGGCCGGCCGACGGGCTCGCCGCCGAGGAACCCTTGAGCCGGCATCTTGGCCCGATCAAGGCGATCGAATATCGCCAGCATAATGTTGCGTTGGGCACAAAGTCATAAAGTCGCTGCCCCGCAATCTCAAATAAACGCCGGTTGACGCCTTTTGATGCTCTCATTATAGGTCCGCCAGCCTGCAAAAAGCTGCAGGCCTCGAGCCGTTCTGCCAAGGTGCTTGGTGGAGCAATCTCATTACGAATCTAGGATCTCTCGATGTCGCGGCGGTGCGAACTGACCGGCAAGGGTGCGCAGGTTGGGCATAAGGTGAGCCACTCGAATATCAAAACAAAGCGGCGGTTCCTACCCAATCTGCTCAATGTCACCCTAATCTCTGACGCGCTTGGCCGCACGGTGAAATTGCGTGTATCGGCGAACGCGTTGAAAACCGTCGATCATCGCGGCGGCCTTGATGCATTCCTGTTGCGGGCGAGAGACAGCGAGCTGTCCGATAAGGCGCTCCGACTGAAACGGCAGATCAGCAAGAAAAAGGCTGCCCCAGCGGGATGAGCCTGATGCACGTCGAAATGGATGGCATTGCGCGCGGACCGACGACTTGTATCGATTAGAATTCCGCCATGATGAACTGCAGTAGCAGCGTGCGCTGAACCGCAGAGAAATTATCGTCGGAAACAAGCGTGAGCACGATTTGGCCAGCGGCGTCCCGGTGAACGCCGAGGCCCTCCATGTTGTCGATTTCATAGCCGAGATCGGCCTCGAATAAAACGGAACCGTCAACGAGCGCGCGCGGCTTAATGTCGTCGAGTGCGACACGCCGCATACGCGCACCCAAACCGCTGTCCCAGCCAAATCTGCGCTCCAGCAGCAGAACGTCGCCGCCGGGCATGAGGGCAGCGTCGGTGATGTCATAATTCGAACTGCGCTTAATCGCGAAATTGCCGGGGGTCGGTCCGCCTATGAGGAAACCGATGATGTTACCCATCTTGTCGAGGCCGCGTTCGGAAATTGCAATGAGCGAGCCGGCAAGCGGGAAGCCCTTGGGGACGAACACCAGCGCCTCCACACCCTTGTTCGCGGGAAGCGCCCGAACGCCGGCCGGCAGCGCGATCGGACGGCCGCGGGCGAGCAGTCCCTCCTTCCCGTAATTGAACCGGACGATCTGATGCACTCGCTCTATTCCTACATAAAGCGTGCCACCGTCCTCCGCGATCGACTCCGTGTCGTACCAACCCCGCGCGGCCAGCGGCTTCCCGTCGGGACCCAGCATCGGTGCCATTTCCGCGTCGGCGATGCCGCTCGGCCGCGTTCCTTCGTAAAGGAGACGGCCGCGAAACCACCAGCCCCTGTCGGTCAACGCGATGAACTGCGTGCCATCAGCCGCAACGCGGATGGCAGATATGCCCCCAAAGCTGCTGTGCGCCGAGCGCAGGACGAGACCGCCGCGGAACTCCAGGAGACCGAACCGGCGACGGGAGGGGTCACGAATGTCGAATGCCGTGATCGGCTCGCTGCGAATATCGATTGCAACTGGGCGCGCAACAGACGGCAACACCTGCGCTGCGCCGGGGATCGCTGCGAAAAACGGTACGCTCGCGATGAACGCCGCGACCATCCGACGGTTTGGCCATGCAACACTACAAGGCCGAACCATCATACGCTTGGTCACGCGTCGAACCTCCGCCGCGGCGCGCCGGGCGACTCCTCGTCGAATAGCTCGGCGAGCTTCTCAGTCATGGCGCCACCGAGCTCCTCAGCGTCCACGATGGTGACAGCGCGACGATAGTAGCGCGTGACGTCGTGACCGATACCGATCGCGATCAATTCGACGGGCGAGCGCGTCTCGATCTCCTCGATTACCCAGCGCAGATGCCGCTCAAGATAATTGCCAGGGTTCACGGACAGCGTCGAATCGTCGACGGGCGCGCCGTCGGAGATCATCATCAAGATCTTGCGCTGTTCGTTCCTGCCCAGCAGCCGCTTGTGCGCCCAATCGAGCGCTTCGCCGTCGATGTTCTCCTTCAGTAGGCCCTCGCGCATCATTAGTCCGAGATTTTTGCGGGCGCGTCGCCACGGTGCGTCGCCCGACTTATAGATGATGTGCCGCAGATCATTGAGCCGCCCCGGGTTCGGGGGTTTTCCAGCGGCGAGCCACGCCTCGCGCGATTGCCCGCCTTTCCACGCGCGCGTGGTGAAGCCAAGAATCTCTACCTTAACGCCACATCGTTCGAGCGTACGCGCGAGAATATCCGCGCACGTCGCCGCGACCGTGATTGGCCTTCCGCGCATCGAACCGGAATTATCAAGCAAAAGGGTGACAACGGTGTCGCGAAAGCTGGTTTCCTTTTCGTGTTTGAATGACAGTGGATGGAGCGGATCGACTATGACGCGTGAGAGTCGTGCCGGATCGAGCAATCCCTCCTCGAGGTCGAACTCCCAGGCGCGGTTTTGCTGCGCCATCAATCGGCGCTGCAGACGGTTTGCGAGCCGCGCGACCACGCCTTGCAAATGCGAAAGTTGCTTGTCCAGGTAGCCGCGCAGCCGCTCGAGCTCCTCTGGTTCGCACAGGTCCTCGGCCACAACGGTCTCGTCATGTTTTGTCACGAAGCAGCGATAGTCCGGCCCGCGCGGCTCGTTCTGACCATGTCGGCGAGGCCGCCGCGGCTCGGCGGGAGCCTCGGCATCGCCCATCTCAGCGTCGTCCGCGATGTCCGCGGAGAGCGCCTCGGCCGCCTCAGCCGTGGAATCGGATGCGTCCTCGCCAGCAACGTCGGCCTCATCGATCCGGGTCTGCGTGTCATCGGCGTCAGCACCTTCCCCGTCTTCTCCGGATTCTTCTTTGCGACGGTCCTGTTCTCCCTCCTCACTTTCCTCGTCCGCCTCGGTACTGCGGTCCTCGCCCATGTCGAGCGCATCGAGCAGATCGTGGATGACATCTCCGAACCGCGCCTGATTTTCGATGAGTCGCTCGAGACGATCGAGGTCGCGTCCGGCGCGATCCTCGATCAACGGACGCCATAAATCGACGATCTTCCTAGCTGCTGCCGGTGGTGCTTGGCCAGTCAGTCGCTCTCGCACCATCAGAGCGACCGCTTCCTCGATGGGCGCATCCGCCCGGTCGGTGACCTGGTCGAATTTGCCGCGGTGGAACCGGTCATCGAGCATGGCCGACAGATTCCTGGCAACGCCAGACATGCGGCGGGCGCCAATCGCCTCGACACGAGCCTGCTCGACCGCCTCGAAGAGGGCGCGCGCCTGCTGGCCGCCCGGCACAAGCCTCCGATGCACCAGAGGATCATGGCAGGCTAGCTTGAGCGCGATCGAATCGGCGTGGCCGCGCACGATCGCGGCATCCGTTCCGCTGAGCTTTCGCGGCGGTTCGGGCAGGCGCACCTTTCCGGCCACAATACCAGGGCGTTCGGCGGCGAATGCCACCGCGAGGTCCGGCTTGCGGGCGATCGCGCGCAGGCACCCTGTGACCGCGCGTTTGAACGGCTCGGTCGGCGATTCTTTTAATGGATTTCTTGGTCGCAGGTTAGACGACATCACAGCGTCACGAGCATAGCGACGCTCAACTCAGCGCCACATTGACTGAGGATTCGGGCAACTCCACCCCGAAACACCGCTGATAGAACTCGGCTACAATCGGCCGTTCCAGCTCGTCGCACTTGTTCAGGAAAGTCAATCTGAAGGCGAAGCCGATATCCTTGAAGATATCCGCATTCTCAGCCCAGGTGATCACCGTGCGCGGGCTCATCACAGTGGAAATATCTCCGTTCATAAACGCGTTACGCGTGAGATCGGCGACGCGCACCATCTTATTGACGACATCGCGGCCTTGATCGGTGCGATAGTGCTTCGCCTTCGCGAGTACGATGTCGACCTCATTGTCGTGCGGCAGATAATTGAGAGTGGTGACAATCGACCAGCGGTCCATCTGCGCTTGGTTGATCTGCTGCGTGCCATGATAAAGTCCGGAGGTGTCGCCAAGACCCACCGTGTTGGCGGTCGCGAACAGACGGAAAGCTGGATGGGGCCTGATCACACGACTCTGGTCGAGCAGAGTTAGTCGGCCAGAGGATTCCAGCACACGCTGAATGACAAACATCACGTCGGGACGGCCCGCATCGTATTCATCGAAACACAACGCGACGTTGTGCTGGTATGCCCATGGCAGGATGCCGTCTCGGAACTCAGTCACCTGCATGCCGTCACGAATGACGATGGCGTCCTTGCCGATCAGGTCGATGCGGCTGATATGGCTGTCGAGATTCACGCGTACACACGGCCAGTTGAGGCGAGCGGCCACCTGCTCGACGTGCGTCGATTTGCCGGTGCCGTGATAGCCGGTGACGATGACGCGACGATTGTGCGCGAAGCCGGCGAGGATGGCGAGCGTCGTCGGTTTATCGAACCGATAGTCAGAATCGATATCCGGAACATGCTCATCAGCTTCCGAATAGGCCGGCACCTCCATGTCGCTGTCGAAACCGAAGAGCTGACGGATCGACACCTTCATATCGGGAAGGCTAGCGATCTCTTGTGTTGGGGCGGTCATTGGTCCTCCGTGATCTCGGAAGCGACCGAGACCCGTTTTCGGTCGACAAAATGTGATGCGGAACCGCCCGCCAACTTAGCAGAAAGCCGATGGGCCCCGAAAGGCGCGATGAGGTCGACCGAAAGTCTCATGATTTCAGGTAAGTATCCAGCATTGTAAGGTCAACGCAGCGAGCCCAAGCAGAATGAGAACGCGCCCGTTGCACGCCTGGTTCAAGCTGCGACGACCTCGGCGCTTGGACCGGTTCAGGTGAATCTCCGCGCTGCCGCCCGGTAATAGCGCCTTCATGGTCCACTCGCCGCCGCTGCAGAAGCGCGCGAGCCGCGTTCGCACGGTCCGGCCTTTCGAAGAGCCCTGCAAACCCCAGCTGCTAAGTGATCATGGCAGAGCCGCGTCAGACGCAATTCGGGCCGAGGATCGAAAACTTCGGTCCTCAGCAGGCGCACCGAGTGCGGCCCTCAAAACCTCCAGGCACAAACGCGTCACATCAACGAAAGCCGACCGATTTCAGATATTTGTAGGCCTGGATGATCTCGCGCAGCCGATCTTCCGAGGAGCGGTCGCCGCCATTGGCGTCGGGATGATGCCGCTTCACCAGCGTTTTGAACCGCGCTTTGACCTCATGCGTGGAGGCGTCCGCCTCAAGCCCGAGCGCGTCGAGCGCTTTGCGCTCGGCATTTCGCACTGTCCGGGATTCTGTCGGGCCGCGCCGGGATTCCTGGCGTGCACCACCCGCTGCGCCGAACTCCCGGAAAATGCCGAATGGATCATCCGCGCTAGTGAATTCAGAATGAAATCGGGAAGAGTGGGAGCGCGAACTGGGCCGTCCGCCGCTCATCCCCATTTTCCAAGTCGGACGATGGCCGACGACGGCTTCTTTCTGATAACGGCCAATATCCTCGGCGCTCATCCCCGCGAAGAAATTGTACGCATGGTTGTATTCGCGCACATGTTCCAAACAAAACCGCCAATATTCGCGCTCGCGCAGTCGCCCTTTGGGAGCGCGGTGGGTCGCGGGCGCCGCGCAATTCGGCCATTCGCAGGCGGGGCACTGCGCACGCAGCCGACGGTCTTTATCGGGCTTGACCCGGATGCGGTCGAACAGGGGCGAGTCGCTTGTCATGACCGATCAGTATGCGCGTGTGGCAGAGATATCTTCAAGTCTTGACAACTGCATTTGCGCGGTTTCGAGCCGGGTTGACCTGTAGGTCCCGCCCCCGGTATGCGACGTCATGGCAACGCGCGATCTGATCGCGGACAAGCTGACCAAAGCTTTCGCACCTGTGAGCCTAAAGGTGCTGGACGAATCCCATCAGCACGTCGGGCATGCTGCCCATCGCCCCAGCGGGGAGACTCATTTCAGGGTGTATATCGTGGCTGAGGCCTTTCGCGGAAAGAGCCGGCTCGAACGCCACCGCATGGTCAACGACACACTTGGCGCCGAGCTGCGAGGCGGCGTGCATGCGCTCGCCATCCATGCCGCGGCACCCGGCGAAGACGGCGCATGATATCGGTTCGTCAGCGGCTCCAACCCCAACGGCCTGGCTCAAGCCAACCTCACCGCTGCCTTGCGCACCAATGGCGTGATGCGCAAGGCAGTGATGCGATTGCGGTCGCGGCGCAGCACGCGGAAGCGGAAGCCATGAAACGTGAACGTTTGGCCGGGCTCTGGGATCGAACGCGCCTCGTGTATGACGAGACCCGCGACGGTGGTTGCCTCGTCATCGGGCAAGTTCCATTCCATAGCACGGTTGACATCGCGGATCGGTACGCCGCCGTCGACGTTGATTGAGCCGTCAGGCTGCGGCCGCACGCCGGGCACCGCAACGTCGTATTCATCCGAGATGTCGCCGACAATTTCCTCCAAAATATCCTCGAGCGTGATCAGGCCCATAACCTCGCCGTATTCATCAACCGCCAGCGCGAAATGCGTCTTGCGCCGGCGGAAGGCTTTTAGCTGTTCGGAAAGCGGACGTATATCGGGCACAAACCATGGCGGCCGGGCGATCGCGGTAATGTCGATTTTGCCGAGGTCGCCCTCAGCAATCTGCATCGCACGCAACAGGTCCTTGGCGTGCAGGATGCCGATGATGTTCTCTGGCTTTCCCTTCCACAGCGGCACCCGCGTGACTTCCGATTCCAGCACCGCCTTGACCACCTGTTCAGGCAGATCATCGGCACAAACTGTAACCATCTCGGTGCGGTGGATCATGACGTCCGAAACCGTGAGATCGCGCAAGTCCAGGAGCCCACGCAGCATGTCGCGGTCCAGCCTCTCGACGCCGCCCGTCCGATGCAAGAGATCGACCGCTCCACGCAGCTCCTCGTGCGGCGAAAGGATAGATTCGGTTTGACCGAGCTTCATCCCGGCAAGCCGCAAGGCCCCTTTCACCCCCCATTCGACAGCGACAAGAATGGGCGCGAGCAGCCGGACCGTCCAATCGATCGGGCGGGCAACGGCGAGTGCAATACGGTTGGGCGCGTTGAAGGCTGCGGTCTTCGGCAAGATCTCGGCGAACACGACAATCGCAATTGTCATAACGACGGTAGCATAGATCACGCCTACTTCACCGAACCAGGCCAGGAGGACACCGGTCGCAAGCGCAGAGGCGGCGATGTTGACGGCGTTGTTGCCGAAAAGGAGCGCGCCGATCATCCTTTCGCGCGCACTGAGCAGCCGATTGACCAGTACCGCGCGCCGATTCCCCTGCTTTTCGAGCCGGTGCATGCTGGCACGCGAGGAAGCGGTCAACGCCGTCTCACTGCCCGCGAAGAAGGCGGAGAGCAAGATGCAACTGAGAACCGCCACCAGGGCGAGCCAATCGTAGGCAGTCATCGCTCGGCGAGCTTCTCGGCCAGGAAATCGCGGACCTCGGCGGCGTCGACATCGGATGCGATGAAGCTCGCGCCGATCCCGCGCGCCAGGATGAATGTCAGCTTGCCTCGCCTGACTTTCTTATCCTGGCCGATAAGTTCCATCAGGCGATCGGCGTTGGGCTCAGCACCCGGTACAGAACGGAGATGGATCGGCAGCCCGACGGTCGCAAAGTGGCGCTCAACCCGCTCGGTCTCCGAGACCGGCAGCAGCCCGCGTTTTGCAGAGAATCGGAACGCGAGTGCCATGCCGAGCGCAATTGCCTCGCCGTGCAACAATCGATCAGAAAACCCGGCCGCCGCCTCGAGTGCATGGCCGAAAGTATGGCCGAGATTAAGGAGGGCCCGCTCTCCGCTCTCGCGCTCGTCATGCGCCACAATCGCCGCTTTCATCCGGCAGCTCACCGCGATTGCATGCTCGCGCGCCGCACCGCCGGCAAAGATCTCCCGCCAATTCGCCTCCAGCCAGGCGAAGAAGCCCGCATCTCCTATCAACCCGTATTTGACGACTTCGGCATAACCGGCCCGGAATTGGCGCGCCGGCAACGTGTCGAGCAAAGCGGTATCTGCAACCACCAACAGCGGTTGGTGGAACGCGCCGATGAGGTTTTTGCCGTGTTTCGAATCGATTGCGGTCTTTCCGCCAACAGAAGAATCGACTTGCGCCAGCAGCGTCGTGGGAACCTGCACATAGCCAAGACCACGACGGACGAGGGCCGCAGCAAGACCAGCAAGATCTCCGATGACACCACCGCCGAGAGCCACGACAAGGTCGGTGCGCTCGATGCGTGCGGAAATTAGCGCTTCACAAACTCTCTCGAGCACTGGGAAGCTTTTCGAACTCTCCCCGGGTGGCACTGCCACGGTCGTTACGGAAGTAATTCCCGCAGCGGCAAGTGCCTTCTGAGTCTCCGTAAGGTGGTGGCGCACGACCGTTTCGTCGCTGACAATCGCGGCCTTGCACCCTGGCCGCAGCATGCCGATTTTTTGACCCAGTAGAGGCAGCTGGTTGCGCCCGATGACGACATCGTAACTGCGCTCGCCAAGCGCGACATTGACGATGATTGGATCCCTGGCGCGCAGCGGTGCAGTCATGGCCGCAGATCCCCTGGGGCAGAGGCACTCGCTGCCGCGCCACCCACGCCGAGCCAGGTTGCGAGTGCGCTCACGATCTCATCAACGATCTTGTCGTGCAGGACGTCCCGCGACTCCACGGTGAGATCGGCCAAAGAATAGATCGGATCGCGCTGTTCCATCAGCTTGCGCAGCGTGGCGCCGGGATCTTCCGTCTTGAGCAGCGGCCGATCGTGCCGGCGCCTGATGCGCCTCATCAGCACCTCGAATTCCGCCTTGAGCCAAATCGAAATGCCCTTGGCCGCGATGGCAGTGCGAGTGTCCGGGTTCATGAAGGCTCCGCCGCCGGTGGCCAGCACCTGCGGACCGCCGTCTAGCAGCCGGGCAATGACGCGCGCCTCCCCCGTGCGGAATTCCGCCTCGCCTCGGGCAGCGAAAATATCGCTGATACTCATGCCAGCCGCTTGTTCGATCTCCGCATCGGCATCGACAAACGGAATGCCCAGCCGCAGCGCCACTCGGCGGCCGATCGATGACTTACCCGAACCCATCATCCCCACAAGCACAACCGAGCGCCAGCCGAGCGCCGTCGTGACCCCGGCCTCCAGCCGGCTGGCGAGGTCGTGTGTTGTTGCGCCCTGCGGCATGTTCCTCAATCCTGCTGGGCTCGCTGCGGCAGCAAGCGCCTTGAGGTCGCGGGCAAAATGCTGCCGCGTCAGGTGGCCTGCTTGGCCGAAGGAGGGAAAAAGCCATTTCGTCTCCCGGCGAGAATTCGACGAACGCAAAATCTCGTGCAAGACGATTGTTACCATGTCCTAGTTTCTCCATTCTTTGATGCAAAGTTGCCGAACGGGATAGAACCATGCCGAGCCTGCTCCGATTCCTCACCCTAATCGGCGTCCTGGGGGGGCTGACTTATGGCGCCATGTTCATGCTCGCGACCTGGTTTGACCCTAAGCCGCGCGAGATTACGGTCTCGATTCCGCCGGACAAGTTCGCTAAGCAGCCCTAAGCGCGTCAGCTCCGAATGGCCCCGACGGCCAAAGACTCCGACCAGGCGTTAATCGAGCTGTTTCTCGACATGGTCGCGGCCGAGCGCGGAGCAGCCAAGAACACGCTTGCCGCCTATAGCCGCGATCTCGCCGATTTCTCGGCGGAACTCGGCAAAGCCGGATGCGCCATTGCCCGCGCTTCCACCGACGATCTGCGCGTTTATCTCGGCTCACTGGTCAAGCGTCGCTTTGCGGGCTCGTCAATGGCGCGACGACTCTCGGCCATTCGCCAGCTCTATCGTTTCCTGTACGCGGAAGGGCGGCGCACCGATGATCCCTCTGCGGTGCTCGAGGGACCGAAACGGAACCGTGCACTCCCTAAGGTGCTCAGCATCGCCGAGGTGGATCGTCTGCTGGCGCTGGCACGGGCGGCTTTCGATCAACTGGACCAGCCTGCGGCGAAGCGGCTTCGGGCCGCCCGGCTCGCTTGCCTGATTGAGGTGCTCTACGCCACTGGATTGCGGGTTTCCGAACTTATGGCCTTGCCGATGTCAGCGGCCCATCGCAATGCACGCATGCTCGCAGTGCGGGGCAAGGGCAACAAGGAGCGCCTGGTACCGCTCAACGAGGCTGCCAAGAGAGCCATGCAGGAGTACCTTACGCTTTTGCGTTCGTCGAATTCTCGCCGGGAGACGAAATGGCTTTTTCCCTCCTTCGGCCAAGCAGGCCACCTGACGCGGCAGCATTTTGCCCGCGACCTCAAGGCGCTTGCTGCCGCAGCGGGGCTGCGCGAGGTGAGCCCGCACGTGCTCCGCCACGCCTTCGCCAGCCATCTCCTGCACAACGGAGCCGATCTTCGGGTTGTACAGACGCTCTTAGGACACGCCGATATCTCCACGACCCAAATCTATACACATGTGCTCGCGGAGCGCCTGAAAGGATTGGTGCGCGAGCTGCACCCGCTGGCGGACGATTCGCTTGAGCGCCGCAAATGATGGAGTTGCCGATGCCCGTCTTGGCAGCAAAGCGTCTCTGCTGGATAGTCACCGGCGGCTTGTTGGCCGGTGCGCCGGCGCTCGCACAGACGCCCCAAGAGCGGGCCTGGTGCGAGGGCGAGGACGCGGTATCGGTCGATCAGCGGATCGACGGTTGTTCCGCGGTAATCAAAGCGGCCCGCGATCGAAGCGAGAGGCTCGCGGAGACCTTCAACAGCCGCGGCATCGCTTACCGACTCAAGGGTGATTACGATCGCGCCATTCAGGACTACAGCCAAGCGATCAAGCTCAACCCGAAATTCGCGGTAGCCTATAACAATCGCGGCGTGGCCCACGAACGCAAGAGTGAGTATGACCGCGCCATTGTGGACTACGACCAAGCGATCAAACTCAAGCCCTCGGCTGAGGCTTACTTCAACCGCGGTAACGCGCAGCTAGGCAAGAGCCACTACGATCGCGCCATCGATGATTACAACCAGGCGATCAGGATCAAACCGGATTTCGCTGCCGCCTTTGACAACCGATGCTGGGCGCGGGCGGTGGTCGGCATTCTCAAGCCGGCGCTCGCCGACTGCAACGAAGCGCTCAGGCTGATGCCCAACAACGCCGCGACGCTCGAGAGCCGCGGTTTTGTGTTTCTGAAAATGAGTCATTTCGATGCAGCTGTTTCCGACTACGACGCGGTCTTGCGAACCAACCCGAAGCTTGCCTTCGCGCTCTACGGACGCGGCTTAGCGCGAGTGAAGAATGATGATCCCTCCGGCGAGGTCGATTTGGCCGCGGCCAGGGCGCTTCAGGCCGACATTGCCGAGGAATGTGCACGCTATGGCGTGCCCGAGATGCGCTAGCCATTCTCTGGCGGGCACTTGCCTAAGAGGGTCTCGATGCGCAGCTATCTCGATTTCGAAAAGCCCGTGGCGGAACTCGAGGCCAAGGTCGCGGAACTGCGAGCGCTGGAAAGCGCTGACAGTGCGGCCGCGATCGGCGAAGAGATCTCCCGGCTTGGGACCAAAGCGGCCCAGACACTCAAAGAACTGTACGCGGAGCTCACACCCTGGCAAAAAACCCAGGTCGCTCGGCATCCGGAGCGTCCCCATTGCCTCGACTATATCGGGTCCCTGATTACCGATTTCATTTCGCTTGCGGGGGACCGCAGATTCGGTGAGGACGTCGCGATCGTCGGCGGCTTCGGACGCTTCCGTGGCGACAGCGTCTGCGTCATAGGCCATGAGAAGGGATCATCGACCGAAAGCCGCCTGAAGCACAATTTCGGGATGGCCCGGCCAGAAGGATACCGTAAGGCCGAGCGGCTGATGCAGATGGCCGATCGCTTCGGCATTCCGGTCCTGTCGCTGGTCGACACGGCGGGGGCATATCCCGGGATCGGCGCGGAGGAACGCGGCCAAGCGGAGGCCATTGCACGCTCGACTGATGCTAGCCTCGAACTCGGCGTGCCGAATATCGCGGTCATCATCGGGGAAGGCGGCTCTGGCGGAGCTATCGCGATCGCATCCGCCAACCGGGTCCTGATGCTCGAGCATGCGATTTACACCGTGATCTCGCCGGAAGGTGCTGCTTCGATCCTATGGCGTGACACATCGAAAGCGCAGGAGGCGGCGACCAGCTTAAAGATCACCGCCGATGACATGATGCGGTTCGGAGTTATCGATCAGATCGTGGCGGAGCCGCCTGGCGGTGCTCATCGCGACCCAGCCGCCGCCATGGCCTCGACCGAGGAGGCCATCGCGTATGCGCTTGAGGAACTTGCCGGTCTGGACCGAGAGACCGTTCGCCGCCAGCGCCGCGAGAAATTCCTCACCATCGGCCGCATGTTGGGCTAAGGATATCGGCCCCATGGCACGCCCTCGAAAGCGCAGCAAGTGTCTGTCTTTTAAAGAGATCTCCGAAAGGGGGATTCTCGACCTTTGCCCTGATCTTACCCAAGTCTTGGCCTAGCTTGCTGCGGCCGTGGGCAAATCACGGGGCGCTTTGTACTGCGAGATCGCGCCTCCATTCGCTCGCGCAAGCCTAATCGGTGCTCCGCCGTCGTATGGCGCGGATACGGATCAGGCAGGGGGTAGGCTTGGGGAAGCCTAGCAGTCGGGGGAGCTTTCGGGTGAAACCTGGGCCTTTGCTGCGCGCGCTCTTGGCGTCAGCTGCGGTCGCGGCGGCGTCAGCGCTTGCCAGTTGCGACACGGACGGCACGTCTGCCGTCAGCGGCCGGCATATGCAGCCGCTGTCGGACCGCATGATGGCCGAGATCGAAAGCAAGAACATGCCGAAGGAATCGCCGATTCTGGTGCGCATCTTCAAAGAAGAATCGGAGCTTGAGGTCTGGAAAGAGGACAAGAGCGGGCGCTTTGCCCTCCTTAACACCTATCCGATTTGCCGCTGGTCCGGCGAACTCGGTCCAAAATTCAAGCAAGGCGACCGGCAAGCGCCGGAAGGCTTCTACACCATCACTCCAGGCCTCATGAACCCGAACTCCAACTACTACCTCGCGATCAACACCGGTTTCCCAAATGCTTACGACCGGGCGAACGGGCGCACCGGTGCTTTTCTCATGATCCATGGCGACTGCTCTTCGGCCGGCTGCTACGCGATGACGGATGAGCAGATCGCAGAGATTTACACGCTCGCCCGCGAATCATTCTTCGGCGGCCAGAAGTCCTTTCAGATCCAAGCCTATCCATTTCGGATGACGCCGCTCAACATAGCGAGGCATCGCAATTCGCCGCACGTGGCCTTCTGGAAAATGCTCAAGCAGGGCTACGATCATTTTGAGGTG
>VAZQ01000165.1 GCA_005883115.1 Alphaproteobacteria bacterium
AGCGCCGTGACGATATTCAGACTGCCGAACTCATCAACCGCGGCACGCCTGCCGCGCCGGTCAAAATGGGCGTGGACGGCGGCATGAATGCAACCTTCCTAACGGCCGTGAAGAGCCACGGCGGCCCCGGCGCGAGCATTCGCACTGCCGCGGGCACTATCCCGCCTCACGTCAACCCGCCCGCCGAGCGCGAGAGCGGCGCCGCGGGTATGGGGGGCGCGAGCGCGTTCAGCCTCGCTTCAGCGGAATCAAG
>VAZQ01000166.1 GCA_005883115.1 Alphaproteobacteria bacterium
AGCCGGCGGCTCTCGAACAAGGTGAAGGGCAGAAGCTTGGCGGCAAGCGCGGCGAGCAGATCGAAACCGCCGCCATAGTAGTAGAGGTTCACCCACGACAACGCACGTTGGTCGCGCAGACCCGAGGCGTAGAATTTGAGCAGGAGATCCCCATACTCTGCATGAACGTAGTCGTCCCAGCTCAGCCCGTAATCACGGAATGTCAGCAACGCAACGATCGCGACCACGGCTAGCACGGCAATCGCAAGCCGATCGAAGAGGTGGCTCATCGTCACATCTCGTGACGAATGCGCGGAAATAGGCATCGCGAGGGCCACGGGTCGGCTCGGACTTGCGCCGGTCACTTATTTATCTGCGCGTGCGGATGGCGTGAAGCGCAAAAACGTGCTGCCGTGAACCTGCGCCTGCGAATACGCTCTTAGTTTCTCCCATCGAACAGCCGCAGCTGTTTGGCGCGATACAGGACGGCCGCTCAGGCCGCCTCGATCGATCGGAGCGGCGCCCGTAGCCCAGAATGAAAGCGAGTAGTCACTTCATCGCCGCATCGTACATTTTGGCGACGTATTCCCAGTTGACCAGATGATCGAGGAAGGCCTTCAGGTAGTCCGGCCGTCGATTACGGTAATCGATATAATAGGAGTGCTCCCACACGTCGCAGCCAAGGATCGGCTTACCGCCGTGTACGAGCGGGTTCTCGCCGTTCGGTGTCTTCGTGACGACGATTTTGCCGTCCTTGACTGCCAGCCAAGCCCAACCTGACCCAAACTGGGTGACGCCGGCTTGAATAAAATCCTCCTTCATTTTCGCGACCGAGCCGAGATCGGCAGCGATCTTTTTTTCTAGATTTCCGGGAAGTTTGTCGCCGCCACCGTTGGGTTTCATCCACTGCCAAAAATGTAGGTGGTTGTAATGCTGACCGGCATTGTTGAAGAGGCCCGCGTTCTTTCCGAACGCTCCCTTCACGACATCTTCGAGCGATTTTCCTTCCCACTCGCTGCCTTTGATGAGGTTGTTGGCGGTATTGACGTAAGCGAGGTGGTGCTTGTCATGATGATATTCCAGCGTTTCACGTGACATGTAGGGGGCTAGCGCGTCGTATTTGTACGGAAGATCGGGCAGCGTGAAAGACATCGGCTTACTCCTCAAATGATCAAACGGTGGAGGCGGGGGCTGTTCCGTGGTAAACGGTGGCTGCCAGCCCTCGGTTCCGGGACTAAGTCATTAGGCCGGAGCGGGCGACAGGGCAACGGATCGAATTTCGACCAGACGAGGCGGGTTGGCGCTCTACGCGAGAGAGACGTCGGCGAGAGCTGTTTTCGTCCGAGAATTGACGCGCTTCCTTGAGCGCTGCGCCGCGCCCGATTGTGCGCTTTCACTGCCGCTGCTGTTAATCAAGATCGGGTTTGGCGGCTGTGGCGCCAGATTAATTCTTGCGGTTTGGAGCGGAACGGGATCAAATTCTTTGCTAACCATAGCACCATGGCTGCTGCCAGGAGGCGCGGGGCGGACGCGAACATGTCTGTGATCTTGTCGTTATTGGGCATCGCAGTCGCCGCGGCAGGCGTTGCGGCGATCGGATTCGGTATTCCTATCAATGAGTTCACTCTTGGAACTACGCTCATAGTTGCCGGAGTCAGCGCGCTCAGCGGAGGCTTAGTCCTGCTCGGTCTTGCCGCTGTCGTGGCCGAGTTGAGCCGCCTCAGTGAGACCATACGCACCAGGCTTGTCATCCGGCCCACGGCCCGTTCCGGCGAGCCGCCCGAATTCGCGCAGCCATCGGCGGCGCCCGCTAACCTCGGCGTCCCAGCACCCATGGCCCGTGCCCGCCCAGTTCAAGAGCACTCCGCGCAGGCAAAGCCGGAAGCGTCACAGGTCCCTCCGCGCGACCCCCACGTGGCGACCGGCCCTTCACCAGCCGAGGTCTCGGCGACGGACCGATTGCAGTCGCGCGCATCACGAGCGGAGCAAGCCGAGCCTTCGATCGTTGCTGACGAGGAGGTAGTTACGCTTTCTCCCAATGCCGCCCCACATGTTCAGACGCATCAGGCGCGCACACTCGAAGCTGCGCCGCCCGAGCCGGAAGTTTCGGCCGAGGATGGTGCGGGCGGCGCGGCGGTCGAAGCTTTGAAGGCCTCGCGCCTTGATTTCTTATTCCGCTCGAAGCCGGCGCGTGCGGCGTCCCGGCGCGAGAACTTCGACGCCGTATGGTCTCCGGAAACCCGCTCCGGCAAAGGCTTCGAAAATGAATCTTACTCGGCTGCCGAGGCGAGTCCGGCCCCAGCAGAGCATGTCATAGCTACCGAAGATCGTGGGCCAAAGACCACGCCCCTCGAACAGCCGCACGCCAATGCAATTCTGAAATCCGGTGTTGTCGACGGTATGGCCTACACGCTTTACAGAAATGGATCGATTGAAGCCAAGTTACCGCACGGAACGGTCAAGTTCGGCTCGATTGCAGAGCTGCGCGCGCATATCGAAAGCAACTCGTAAGCAAACGCCCGCAGGGTCGTCGGTTACAATAGATCGCAATACTCTCGCGATACGCGCTAAATGGTAGAGGCTAGCTGTTGCCTCACCTAAAGTGCAACAATAGAACCACTCCGAACTGATAGAAGCACCGCTTTTGCTACGTCTCGAATCTCGAAACGCGGCAATCATCGATGAGCAACGACACACCAAGCGGCATATTCATCGAGCTGACAGCCTCGATCGTATCAGCTTACGTCAGCAACAATTCGGTTCCGGCTTCCGCGCTACCTGCGCTGATCAGTGAAGTGCATGCCGCCTTGACCCGGATCTTGAGGGGTCAGGGCGAGACGCCTGGTGAGACACCGAAACCTGCGGTTTCGGTCAAGAAGTCGATCACCCCGGAGCATCTCGTCTGCCTTGAGGACGGAAAAAAATTCAAATCTCTCAAGCGTCATCTGCGCACGCGATATAACATGACACCAGAGCAGTATCGAGAGAAGTGGGGATTAGCGCCGGATTACCCCATGGTAGCACCGAACTATGCGGCGGCTCGCTCGCGCCTCGCCAAACAAATGGGCCTCGGCCAGCAGCGGCGGCGGCGCAAATAGCCGAGCAGGCAGGATCGCAACGCGGCGGCACGATCCTGCGCGCTGGCGGACGAACTCACCAAGTCGGCGTTATGCGGCAGCCGTTTGGGTGCATACCGAACTTATCGCCGCGGTTCACGCCTGTGTGGCCAGCGCCGCGCGCGCGTCCGCGCGAATGCGCTCCATCATCGAGCGGAACCCGTTTGATCGCTGGGGGGTTAAGTGCTCCCGCAGGCCCAAGCGCTCGAATAATGCGATCGCATCGGTGGAGAGGATGTCGGCGGCCCGCTTCCCGGAAAAGATTGCGAACAAGATCGCGATCAGCCCGCGCACAATGTGAGCATCGCTGTCGCCGGAGAACGTGAGTACGGGTCCGCCTCGCCCGTTGGAATGCACGGTGGTTGCGAGCCAAACCTGACTCGCGCAGCCCTGAACCCTATTCGCCTCGGTACGTTCGCGCTCTGGAAGAGCGCCTAGGCTGCGGCCGAGTTCGATCACGTAGCGGTAGCGGTCATCCCACTCGTCGAGCAGCGAAAAATTGTCGACGATTTCATCGATGGCCGCGAGCGTCTCCGATGGGTTCGCAATCATTGTTTCAGGCATATCCCATATATAGGATCGATCGTGGAGAGGCGAATGCCGCGCTCAGAGGGATCACTAATGGGCGGGAACTACGGCCAGCTCTGCCCGATGGCCGGCCGCATTTCGAAAATGCGTTCAGGTCGGACCATCGCCGCGCACCTGATTGGGCGACTGGGGGGAACGCCAGGGCGACCCCAGATCAGGAGGCGAGAGCGTGTGCTGTGGGGGCCGGGGGACAGGCAGCGGGACGGCGTCAGTGGATACGTCATTCAGCGGCGTCCCAGCTTCGTGGGAAGCAAGGTGCTCGTTGAGGTATTCATAAACCATCTTGGCTCCTGCCTGTGCGCGCTGCCCGATCGCAACCGCTGCTCGGGACCCGAGAGTGCAAGCTTCGGGCTGCCGTTCGCAGAATGACCGCACATCGGTGACGGTGGCCGTTGCCGCCGAAATGGCGTCCATCGCGCTCACATTGAGATTCGGCGGTGCTTTGGATCCGCCGCTGGGCAGTAGCGCCAATATAACAGTGAGCCAAAACGCCACCCGTAAAAGGAATCGCATGCTCTGCCCTGTTGTTCGGCGCCAGTGCCGACGCTAGCAGTAAGCTTTGAAACGCTGGTTTGCGGTGCCTGACGCTTTTTGTCCATGTTCGACGCAAATCAAGCCTGGTTTTTCACAAATTTTGAAAGCTGATTTCGCTAAAATTGATTCTAACGCGGCGGTGACAAACGCCGCCCAAGCGAGCGCATGAGATGGCCGTCTGCCCGAGCGCTATCGCGCCGCGTGCTCGGCAACGGACCATTCACCATTCCCGGGAGCTACGCTGTGAACGCCGTCGACAGTAGATGAAAAGAAGTCCTGCTTTCTACCTCGTACCTGCTTTAGCGTTCGCTTAAGCGGCCTCTGACACGATCTTTCTGAATGAAAAAGGAGCGCGCCGAACGGTTCGGACGCGCACGGGGAGGGTGGATCCGATGCGACGTCGTTCCGCAGGCATGATACGTCCAACGGCGCCGCGATCATGCCGGCCGGCCGGCCGGTTTAGCGACCTGGCAATCACGATTGGGGCAGCGCCGCTGAGGCAAAATGGGTAATGCCGTGACGTATGTGGGTCGAGGGAAGAGCCCGCCCGGTGGCAATCAGACAGGGTGTTTACTGGCCCTGGGCTGGAAGCCGCGAGATGCCTTGGGCGTCGCACTTGGAACCCTGCTCACGATCACCGTCCTCGTCAACGCACTGTTCATGCAGTCCGGCTCGCACCCGGCGCCGATCTTCAAAGGCACCTCACTGCAGACGAAGCCGCTGATCGTGACGCATACCACGACGGCTGCGGTCCCGCGTCCGCGGCCGAGCGAACTGGCCGCAGTTCCAGTACCGACGAAGCCCACCGCACCGTCTGTTCTACGCAATGGCGTACCGGAACGGTCGGCATCTTCGAACCGCATCATCGCCCTGCAGCGAGCGCTTGCGGACTACGGTTATGGGCAGATCAGGCCGACCGGAATCATCGACGGCGATACCCGGGCAGCGATCGAACAATTCGAGCGCGAGCGCAAGCTGCCGATCACGGGCCAGGCTTCCGACCGCATCGTGCGCGAGCTCGCGGCGATGACCGGCCGACCGCTGGAATAGGATCCAGTCGCGTGAGATTGAGCGCGTTCGTATCATAAGGAAAGGGCGCGGCTCTCGTCCCGGGGCGCGCAGGTGGTGAATACTTCGCTTGCGCTCGGCAAGCACAATGAACGAGAAGCTGGCATGCGCCTGAAGTCTGCCATCTGGGTCGCCGCGTACATTCGCCGCTGCCATACCGAGGGAGCATTCGCGGCTGTGCGGCGGCGCGGTGCTGAGGAAGCTGGGGCCATCTTCGTGAAGCTGAACCGACTCGACGGCACGGCGGAGCTGTTCGGGCCCGCGCCGCAGAGCGTCTTCGACAACGCGCATCCAGCGGACCGGCTGTTCAGCCGGTGCCACGGAGAGCAGCCCGCTCCGGAGACAAAGGTCGAGGAACGCCTCGCGCGGGAACTCCGCTTCGACCCCGACGCCTGGATCCTCGAAGTCGAGGACCGCGCCGGACGTCATTTCCTCGATCGGATTGTCGCCTGAACGGCGCACCAGGTGCCGGAGCACAGTAGAGCGGCCTCGTGACGAGCGCGCCGGTGCCTCCCGCAGCGGGCGATTCGAGTTCGGCCGTCCTCTTCGCGCGTATGGACGGCCCGCTGCAGGTAGAGATCGATCAAAGCTCGCAACAGGCTTGCCTACACATCCGTGCTGTCACCCGTTGCGATGCCGAGCAGATCCCCAAGAGGGCCAATCCCGCCGGAGCCCTCATTGGTACTCACTGCGCCTTTAGAGCAACACTTTGGATTTGAAACAGACTAAAGGCTCGCGTTAGCGGAGCGTTAACCTTGTGCGTCTCAAATCGCGCAGGAGATGCATTGGGAATTGGGCGGCGGTGGCGGGGGCAAAGATATGGGTACCGTGATCAATTTTCAGGTGACGGCGCGAGCTGCGCGCGCGCCTAGTTCGATCGCAACCAAGTCCGAGTCAGCTGCCGTGATAATTCTTCCAGTCGTGCGGATTGAACGATACACCGGGTCCGCGAGCGGCGATCTTGAGCCGCGGTCTCGCAGCACTGCGGGTCGCCGGCGCCGGCGCCGTGCGAATCGCTAACGACCGACCGTTTCTCAATCAGGTTGGAGGCTGCGCCACACGCGCGCCAACACTTTTCACTGCGCCCGGCACTGTGCTGCAGCGAGCGCATTTCGCACGGCGGGAATCCATCCCGGCTCAGGCGCAAGTGCTCGAATAACGATAAGTCCCGTGGTGGTCGGAGATGCCACGATCAACCGGTCTGCTGCCGTGATCTCTTCATTCTCCGGCAGCTCCGCGCGTTGTGCTGCCATCATGAGATCGAGCTCGATGACCTTGCGCCCCGCAGCGCGATCGTTGATCGCATAGTATGCTACGTCAGAGCGTGTATAAAACGACACCGACGTGTAGGCCTGGGTGATCGGCACGGAAAACTTCAATGGACCATGTGTCAGATCGTAACGGCAGACCGACACCTGGAAGGCCGGGTCCATAAAAGGCATGAGCGCCTTCTCCGGAGTCGGGGGAGGAATGGCAATAACGGAGTTGACCGGAGCGATCGCAGAGACGCGGGCATAGGCATCCTGGGTTGCCATCCGGGGCAACAGCAGGACTGTGGCCAGATGCACCACGCCCGCAAGGAGAAGCGCGCCCAAGAGCCATAGGGCCAACCGAATCACAGGCACACTCTCTTCGTGATCGATGGCATGGGCGCTTCCGATCCGGTTCGGGAGCCCATGCCGATCGGTGTGTCATAGAGCCGCAACACCAGCAGGTACTTCTCCACGCCGCCGGTCGGCAGCCAATTGCCCGGACGTGCGCGGGGCCCGACAAGGATCTCAAAACTGCCGTCTGCGCTGCGAATGATTTCCTGGCTAGTGAACCCTTGCCGCTGCGCCGAATTGGCTACGAGCCGGCCTTCAGGATCATACAAGGTCATAGTCCAAAATCGGGCTTGCGGAGTGGTTCCGCTCAGCAGCACGTCGCAGCGGCCGTCGAGCGGCCGACCGGCGTCGTCGGTTCGTGCATAGAATGCGACTCCGTCCCCCGAACCGACCGGCAGTTCGCCGGTGCGCGCGACCGTCGCGCGTGCATAAGGGTCAATCCCAAGGGTCCCATTCTTCGGCCAACCCATCCATGCACCGATGTTGACACCGCCATAGGCGCTGCCTCGCGTCAGGGCCATCCAGGTCGCCCCAAGCCCGACCGCTGCTGCAATCGCGAGTGCAAACACGGTTCCGAAAAGCAAGCGCACGTTTGGCCCGGTAGGTCGCGTAGGAGCAATCGGTGTAGCAAAAAACGCCGGCTGGCTTCAATCGCCGGGAGTGCGGTTAGGCGGAGATTGGTCGGATACGGATGCAAAACTTCCTTGAGCTTGTGCCCTGGTGTCGTCTGAAGCTTTGGTCATCTCGCCACGAACTGCAAGCGCGCGGGTGGCATCGTCCATCAAGCGCTCGACGCGGACCAGCGCGTCGGCTCCGCGCTTGGTGAGAACGGACGTCGGACGGCTCGGTGGCGTATCGCCGTCTTTTTTCCCTTCCGCCACTACTGGGCGGCCCACCGAAGGTGCCTGCGGACCAAGGCCGGGAATGGGTTTGAGCTCGATCCCTTGGTGCGCATAGGCCATGATCTCGTGCCAGGTCATTGCCGGGAGCGAGCCACCGGTCATCTGGTGCATGGTGGTGTAGTCATCATTGCCGAACCAGATGCCGCAGATCATGTTGCCAGTGAACCCCACGAACCAGGCATCGCGGTAAGCGTTCGTGGTGCCGGTCTTGCCTGCGGCCTTGATGCCGTCGAGGATGGCGCGCCTAGCGGTGCCTTCCTCCACGACCTTGCTCATCATCATGTTCATATCCGTGGCGACCTGCGGCGTGAGCACCTGCACCGGTTTCTTGCCGTCGCGGTCCCAACGCCAGATCAGCTCGCCGGCGCCACTACGCACTTCGAGGATCGCATGCGGCGTCATCGCCTTACCGAGGTTGGGGAAGATCGAGTAGGCACCGGTGTGATCGAGGACAGTCACTTCATCCGCCCCGATTGGCATCGAAGGCGTATCGGGAAGCGGGGTGCGCAGGCCCGCCTTGCGCGCGACCTCCCTGATCTTGGCACGTCCGATTTTCGGGTTTCCATGGCCGATCGCGATCGATAGCTTCACCGCAACCACGTTGATCGAGCGCTTCAGGGCCTCGGTCATCGTCATCGAGCCAGCAAAACCCCCGCCGTAATTTTTCGGGCACCAGTTGCCGATGCACACCGGCGAATCGACCACGATCGAGGTGGGCTTGTATCCATTCATCAGCGCGGTCGCATACACATACGGCTTGAACGAAGAGCCGGGCTGGCGCATAGCATCGGTGGCGCGGTTGAATTGACTTTCGCTGTAGTCGCGTCCGCCCACCATGGCACGCACCGCGCCGTCGATGTCCATCAGCACGGCGGCGCCTTGCTTGGCCTTATATTCATGGCCGTACTGCCGCAGCGAGTCTTCAACAGCTTTCTCCGCGTGCTTTTGCAGGTCGACGTCAAGTGCGAGGCGGACCACGAACACTCGTTCGTGCACCGACTTCGGCAGCGTGTCGACAAGCTTCTTCATCTCATCGAAAGCCCAGTCGAGATAATAGTTGGGCGCCCGCTCGTCGCGCCGATCGACTGCCATCGCCGGATTGCGGCGGGCGCCGAAGACCTGCCCTTCGGTCATGAATCCGGCCTCGACCAAATTGTCGAGGACCACGTTGGCGCGCGCACGTGCCGCCGGCAGATTAATATGCGGGGCAAATCGCGATGGCGCCTTGAAGAGGCCGGCCAGCATCGCCGCTTCGGCAAGGTTCACGTCGCGCGCGGATTTGTTGAAGTAGTACTGTGCCGCCGCGTCGACGCCGAAAGTGCCCCCGCCCAGATAGGCGCGATCAAGGTAAAGTTTGAGAATCTCGTTCTTGGGCAGGCGCACCTCGAGCCAGAGCGCGAGGAAGGCTTCTTTGACTTTGCGCTCGATTGTGCGCTCGTTGGACAAGAACAGGTTCTTCGCCAGTTGTTGACTGATCGAGGAACCACCCTGCACCACGCCCCCGGCGCGCGCGTTTGTGAGCATGGCGCGGAACAGTCCGGGAAAGTCGATGCCGAAATGCTCGTAGAAGCGACGATCTTCGGTGGCGAGCGTCGCCTTGATCAGGTGGTCAGGGAACTGATCGAGCGGGATCGCGTCATTGTGTCGGATGCCGCGGGAGCCGAGTTCGTTGCCGTAGCGGTCGAGAAAGGTCACCGCGAGTTCGGACTTTTTGAGCCAGTCGTCGTCCGCGGTTTCACGGAAAGCGGGAATTGCGAGCGCCAGCATAACCAACAAGCCAGCATTCCCCAGGGTCAGGCACTCCGACAGGGGTTCGACGAAATACCACCGCCGCCAGCCAGAGACATGGAACCGGTCCATCAAGACGGTGAATCGCTCGTAAAGCTCCCGTCCCCAGGTCTTGGCCTGGTACAGGCCAAAGTCGATCCGGGCGTCGAGATCGAGCAGGAAGCGCTGCAGCCTGATCTTCCAGCTGACCTGATTGTCCCAATCTTGGAAGAAGTTACTCAAGTTTCCGAGTTCCTTCGAAGTATACGAATCGCGCCGGCAGGCGGGAGGCGCCCAACAATTTAGCGCAAAGTTCTAACTGATCCAGGGGTTCCAAACTATGGCGGCATCGGTCACAAGGTGAATAACAGGCGATCCCAGCAAGTTCGGTCAATTAAGGACAACGCACGAATGAGCGAGCAAGAAATTCCATTTTGGCAGCGTAAGTCATTGGCGGAGATGACGGATTCGGAATGGGAG
>VAZQ01000502.1 GCA_005883115.1 Alphaproteobacteria bacterium
GTCCTACAGAGAGTCCCGTCGTACCGTAGCCGAGGGCGGCGACCACTCCAGCCAGCTCGTGGCCGGGGATCGACGGTGTTCGATCACGGTCGCGGCGATCGGTCCAGGTCGAGGGCCACGCCATCTCAGTCGGGACGAATCCCGACGCATGAACCTGAACGACGACGTCGTTTATCGCCGGCTGCGGCTCGGGCCGCTCCACCAGCTTCATCCCGGCAGTTCCCGCAGCCTGGTCCGTCACCACGATCGCCTTCATCGGAATTGTCTCCTCAGGCATTTGTCTCTCTGGTGGAAAAGTACATGGACGGAAAGCCCCCAGGCCCGGGGCGATGAAAGTCGTTCTCCGTCAACCAGAGCGCCTCGCCGCGGCCGGCGCCGGCACCAAAGCGCGTGTCGAATGGCAGCGAGTAGGCTGGTCTTCCCGACGTTGGTCCGTCCAACGAGAACATTCAGGCCCTGTTGGAGGTCGACGCGAAGCTCGCGCCGACAGCGGAAGTTGCGAACCTCAACGTGAGCGAGGTGCATCGAAATTTGGCTCGGGCGACGACGGATCCTGGTAAACCGTTCACCTTCTGTGCACGACGAACGCGAGAATGCTTGCAACGACTGCGTTCAACGAATCGGGACGGCGGGATTTGACGCGTCCCTAAAGGACTTCCTGCGGTCGCCGGCGCAAAGCGCCGGTGACCGGCGCAGACGGTCAAGCGGAGCGAGGCCGCGCAGCGGCCGCAGCTCAACCCGCGACCCCCTGAACCCCATGCGACTCGCTAGGGAGCCGAGTTACGACACCGAGTAGCAATCACGCGAGGTCCTGGGCGTCGGTGTCGTAACAGCAGACCCGAAGATCAACCGAGTGTCGTGAGAAACTCACAGCGAAACTCACAGTGCGAACGAACACGGAAGACGCGTCGCCGAAACACTCACAGCAAACTCACAGCACCCGAACTTCGAAAAAGAAGCTCAGGGGGGGCGTCTTGATTCGCACATCGTCAAAACCACGCGGCAACGAGTGCACGACGAGGAGCGAGGTAGCGCGGATGAACTTCTGTCCGTAGACTGGACGGGTCAGTCAAATCCCATGTTAGGTGGCCACACCACGGCGATGACACTTTCAAGCCCCTTCCTCACTGCCGCACTTCTTACCCAGGTAGCGTGGGTCTGGGCTTGTTCCAGTCATTCAACGCAGTCCTCAGAACCGGCTCCCGTGCCTACTGGGATCCCGAGCTTATCCGGCCTCGACGATGCAACACGGCAGTCGATTGAGCTGGCGTGCATGATGCAGAAATCCCAAGGGCCGGTGGCCTACGGGAGTTGCCTCGATAAGCAGATAAATACTCTCCGCAGTTCTCCGGGGATCCCGAGCTTAGCCGACCTCGACGATGCGACACGGCAGTCGATTGAGCTGGCGTGCATGATGCAGAAATCGCAAGGGCCGGTGGCCTACGGGAGTTGCCTCAATAAGCAGATAAATACTCTCCGCGGTTCTCCGGGGATCCCGAGCTTATCCGGCCTCGACGATGCGACACGGCAGTCGATTGAGCTGGCGTGCATGATGCAGAAATCCCAAGGGCCGGTGGCCTACGGGGAGTGCCTTCGAGCGCAGCTCCGTAGTATTGGAATCCAGCCGAGGTGAAAACGGTCATGACCAAGATATGAAATTCGCACTCGTCAACGGACAACGCCAAGAAGCTCAGCCCAATCTTTCAGGCGAGTGTCCTGGCTGCCGAAGACCCATGGTTGCAAAGTGCGGAGAAGTTCGCCTTCGGCACTGGGCTCACAAAGGGCGTCTCCTTTGCGATCCGTGGTGGGAGAATGAAACGGAGTGGCACCGCGCTTTGAAAGACCAGTTTCCCGCTGAGTGCCAGGAAATTATCCACCATGCCGAAGACGGCGAACGACACATCGCAGACGTGAAGACCGAGCGGGGCTGGGTGATCGAGTTCCAATATTCATACATCAAACCCGAAGAGCGTCGATCACGCGAAGCCTTCTACAAGAAATTGGTTTGGGTGGTGAATGGCACGAGACGAAAGAGAGACAGAGCGCAGCTTATCAGGGCTTGGGAAGAGGGTGTCCCGGTTGGCGGCAATTCGCTGGTGCGGAAAGCTTTCTCGGATGACCGCGGATTGCTACGAGAATGGGCAAGTAGTAGCGCGCCTATTTTCTTGGATCTCGGCGACAAGGAATGGCTTTGGTGGCTCGTTGCTAAGAACACCAATGGGTCCGCGTATGTCCAGCCGTTCCCGCGCGCACAGTTCATCGCATGGCATCGTAGTCCCGCAACAGAGGCAGCTCGCCAGTTCGATGACTTCGTGAGCGACATCCTTCCCAAAATGATCGCGGACTTCGAGTCACGTCCTGAAGCCCAGCCGTTGGGATGGGACCCGCTTCAACCTCGCGGGTTACGGAGATCCTTCCGGTTCTAGGACACCTCTTAGTCTTCAGCACTCGCCGCCTGACGTACGCGAGGCGGCGGCAGTCAACTCTCGCCGATGATTGAGATCCCCGGGAGCCTATGCTCCGCGTTAGGGGATGAAGTTACGACACCGAGTAGCAATCACGCGAGGTCCTTTTGCATTCTCTCCTTTTGAGATTCGGTACACGGCGGATGACGCGCGCCTTGGCGCGCCATCCACCGTACGACCTTTGACCTACCTTCACCTACCGCAGCGACTTGAGCCCTACGCGCATCTCATCCACCAAAAGCTTTGGCTGTTCCCACGCCGCAAAGTGCCCGCCCTTGTCGAGCTGTTTGTAATGGACGAGCTTGGGATACGCCCGCGCCGCCCAAGTCCGCGGCGTATAGTAGACCTCGTCAGGAAAGACGCTCACCGCAACCGGGATGGAGACGTTCTTGGGTCCCAAGTCGGTCTTGGCGAACCCCTCCCAATAGAGACGCGCCGCCGAAATTGTCGTGTTCGTCAACCAGAACAGCGTGGCGTTGTCGAGCACATCGTCCCGGGTAAGGCCTGTCGACTCCCCGTCGAAAGCACGTGCGATGAGCCGCAAAC
>VAZQ01000503.1 GCA_005883115.1 Alphaproteobacteria bacterium
AGGGACTCGGGTGACGGTACGGCTGCCGATCAAACCTCCTTCGCAAGTCGGGGCAATCGCGCCGGCCGAGGCTACTCCCGATCCAGCCCTGGAGGAGCAGCGCGTCGAAGATCACGCCGATCGATAGTGGCTCGGGCACCGCACACTGTACGGAAGCCGCGCTGAGCAACCCTCCTCTCGGATCGTTTCTATGCCGTCTCTAGGGTGCTATCGTTGTCGCGATGCCGTCGCATGATGCAGGAATACGTGTGACGATTTTTCAGCTCGTTGTGCTGACGTGCCTCGCTTGTGCATCCGGCGTCCACGCCGGCGAACAAGCCTATTCGCCTGTGACCGGTCCTTTCGTTCATATCGGTTGGCAGGATCCGGCATTCTTGCCGCGGCGATTTCGCAACTATTGTAGCTTCGATGTGACGCTCGGAGCCTATTACTGCTCGGACCGTTGCGGCTCCGATTACCAGTTCTACTACTGCTCGAGATGGTCGTTCGGCTGTTGCCATGTCGGCGTCGGCTACTGCGACTGGGGCGGACTCCTGCGTTGCCGTCCGTAAGGGACGATGCGGCGGTCGGCGCAACTGCTGCTCTCATCCTGCATGCGGCGGACTGTCATGCGTCGAATTCCTTTACGTGGTATAATTCGTTACAGCGGGCGCGCCTCGCTGGGGCAAATTGCATATGCGATTGCTTGTTGTTGAAGACAACGAGGAACTTGCGCAGCTCTTGACTCAGCGCCTCCAAGCCGCAGGCTACGAAACTGACCTTCTCACGACGGCGGGGGAGGCGCAGACCGCGCTAACTATCACGCGGTACGCCGCCATGGTCCTCGACCTCGGCCTGCCCGATGGCAACGGACTCTCGGTTTTGCGCGAGATACGCCAGCGCGAGGACCCGCTTCCGGTGCTGGTGCTCACTGCCCGCGGAGGTCTGCAAGATCGCGTCAGCGGGCTCCGCAGCGGAGCGGATGATTATCTCGTCAAGCCATTTGCGTTCGAAGAGCTGTTGGCTCGGCTGGAAGCGCTTCTACGGCGTCCCGGGCAGTTGCTGGGACGCTCGCTGCAGATTGCGAACCTCGCATTCGATACGGAAAGTCGGCAAGCGTTCATCGATGAGAAGCCGCAGGTCCTCTCTGCGCGCGAGACGGCCGTGCTCGAACTCCTGATGCGCCGCAAGGATCGCGTTGTTTCGAAGAAACTGGTCGAAGACCACATTTTCGGCCTGTCCAGTGATGTCGCCTCGAATGCCGTCGAAGTCTATATCCATCGTCTGCGCAAACAGCTATCCGAGCGCGGCGCCAAGGTGCAAATCCACACGATTCGCGGTGTCGGATACCTCATCTCCGAGGAAAAGCCGGCGTGATTTCATCCAAATCAATCTTCTCGCGAATCATTTTCTTGCATGCAATCGCGCTGGTGATCACGGCGATTGTCATGCCGGTGGTGCTCTACTGGTTCTTCAAATGGGCGGCCAACGACCTGCATGATCGAGCGATGCGCGAACAGGCGCAGCTGGTTGCGCACTATCTCGTGTTGCGGGCCGACGGCAATTGGGCCCTCGATCTGCCGCCCGCGCTCGAGGACATCTATTCGCAGGCGGTCGGACGGTATGCCTATGCGGTGGTCGACGAGAACGGGCAGGTCCTGTTTTCCTCGCTCAAGGATAGGTCGCCGATATTCTCAGCCGCTCCACGCTCGTCCGAGATCGCCTACCTGAAGACGCGACGCGGCGACGCGGCCATTTCCGGAGTGAGCCTCGTCAAGGAGGTGGATGGACGCAAAGCATGGATTGAGGTCGGGGAAGATCTGGCACATCGGGATGTGATCGTCGATGACATCGTCGCCGATTTTTTCAAACGCGTGGGATGGATCACGTTGCCGATGCTGCTGTTCTTGCTGGCGATCGACATTGTGATTTTCCGCCGGGCACTGCGGCCGCTGCTCAAAGCGTCGGAGATGGCGAAGAAGATCAATCCCACAAGGACCGATATAAGACTGCCGCCCGAAGAAATTCCCAAAGAGATTTTGCCGCTCGTGGAAGCCGTAAACCAGGCGCTCGATCGACTCGAGGTCGGCTTTCGCGTTCAGCGGGAGTTTACCGCCGATGCGGCCCACGAACTGCGCACGCCGCTGACTATCTTGCGCAGTCGCATCGACGCGCTTGCAGATGGGGGGATCTCCAAAGCCCTCCATAAGGATATCGAAGGCATGGCGCGCATCGTCAGCCAGCTGCTCGAGATCGCGGAACTGGAGACGTTCTCGATCGATCCTATGGAGAAAGCCGATCTACGGGCGATCTGCGCCGAAATCGCGGAGTTCGCCGCCCCACTGGCGCTGGCGCAAGGCAAGAACATCGCATTGAGCGGCAGCCAAGCACCCGTTTGGGTCCATGGTAACGGCGAGATGCTGTCCCGAGCGGTCCGTAACCTCCTCGAGAACGCAATCAACCATTCTCCAGCTGGGACGACGGTGGAGATAGTCGTCGAGGAGAGCGGCACGGTGCGAATTCTCGATGAGGGGCCCGGAATCAAGGAGCATGAACGCGAGTTGATCTTTCGACGCTTTTGGCGGCGCGATCGGCGGCGGGCAGGGGGCTCGGGACTGGGACTCTCGATTGTCCAACGCGTCGCTGATACGCACGCGGCAACGATCACGGTTGAGAATCGCCCAACCGGTGGCGCAAAGTTTTCGCTCGGCTTTGCACGCCTGGGCTAGATCCGAGCTTCAGGAGAGGGCGCTTTCTTGCCCCTGTCACGATGAGGGGGCACTCTCCGGTGCTGGATGCTTCGGCTTCGTCAACCACACCGCCAGTAACCAGGCAATCCATAAGAATAAAAAGTACAGCG
>VAZQ01000504.1 GCA_005883115.1 Alphaproteobacteria bacterium
CCCCGCGTCGAGCGCGAACGCTGCGTTGCCGCCCACGCTGCTCGCGCGCGCCGACGAGGTGATCGAATAACTCCGTGTGGTTCCGATTTTGGTACTACTGCATGCGCGCACGTCGGCAGACACACTACCACTTTGACACGCTAACACCGACACCGTGACCTAGCGGTCGTTCCGCCAGTTCGGAACCGTGATGTGTCAGTGTGAGCTGTGTCACAGACAAATTGCCTCACAACTGCTTTTCTCTTGATACCACACGAGGGATATCATGGCCGCACGATTGACCTGTCTTGCGTTAGCCTTCGGCGCAGTCGTCTTCTCCGCGTTGGCTTTTGGACAAGGTACGGGCACAGGAGTCCTGAAGCTTCCGCAGGATGTCGAGTTCAAAGGTCCGCTAACGGGCCCACCGGAAATCGTTTTCCTGTATGGCGATCCGACAAAGCCGGGAGCATTCTTCGTCTCGCGCGTCAGATTCTCGGCCGGCTGGAAAGACCCGCCGCATTGGTACGCTAATGAGGTGCGTACGGTTGTGGTGCTATCGGGCACGCTCTACTACGGCAACGGTGACAAATGGGATGAGAGCAAGTTGAAGGCCTATCCGGCAGGCACATTCTACTCAGAGGCTCCCAAGGCTCCGCATTTCATCTGGGCAAAGGATGGTGAAGTGATCCTTCACGTCACCGGTGTTGGGCCGTCGGGCAAAACGTACATTTCACAACAATCTACTACTGGCGAGCGTTAGGGCCGACAACACCGCAAGAAGATCGTGCGCGTTGCCGGTTGTGAGGGTGATACCGTTAAACCGTGCAAGCGAGCGTGCAGGATCGACACACGTCGACATGCACGTTAACAGGCTAAGCCGGCGAAGGCGTTGACGGTAGCTACGCAAGAACGCGCTCGACATGACATGATACAAGCGACGGCGGCTTGAACCGTCCTAACTTAGTCGCTCGCTGCTACTGAGTTGGATCAGTTTTCGCGCGGGTCGTGCCGTTCAACACGAACATTACTACGAAAGATTTCCCGGGCCGGCATGCCCTCCTCACGAGCGTGCTGGCGTGCCGCTTCCAACGACCCAACGGGCCTGTAGGGCATGCGAGCCTGGAAATGTTGAGCACGGCGGCTTCGGAAGCATGGAGTCGCGAGAGACTCCCGCGTGCCAACGCAGGGATGCTCCGGCGGCGGCCACGCGATTGGCCACGCCACGCTGGATGCAGATTTTTTCTCTTCAGCCGGAATGTCCCGCCTCCGAGACAGATCGCGACGGCAAGCGAGCTTTTAATATTCGTGCAGCTTCGCTCAGCTTCGCCGTGTTGCTTCCAATTCTGTTAATAAGCCGTCTTGCCTGATCGCGCGTTATGCCATAGGCACGTACCAAGCTCGATATCTCAATTGATGAGGCTAAGGTGCTTGGCCTCGATTTGTGCTCCATAGGCATAGCTTCTCCTTTTCGGATAAGACGAACTGTACCATTGAACGCTTATGCAACGAGAGTCACGGAGATATTGCTCTGCATCAACAAGTTCAAAAGGCGATCATTCCCTTTACTGACAGCGGACCAACTCGAATGCGACGCCCATGACGCGCCTGGCGTTCAGGGTTTCACGCGGCGTTTCGGTGATCGCCGACCCGGTTGCACCGCGAAATGACGCGAATGGCACGAAGCGCCGGTTCGTTGTGACGCACCAAGTCGGTCGTTATCGGATGTGAAGCAGACATGGCGGGCACGTCGCGAGCGTGTCGATGCGACGCGTTTGACCCATCTGAGACATCGGCCGCCAAATTTGACGTGATGCACAACCGGCGCCCCCGAATGTGATAGCTTCGACTCGCCCGGCGTGGGCGGGAGGTGAAGCCCCATGAGGCGAGGATGAGGTTTTCGGTACACACAGGTAGCGACGATAGAGCGAGATGAACAGGGCGCGGTCGACCCAACGCAAATGCAGCCGACGGCGCGGCGTGCGCTGCTGCAGGACATTGAGCTGATGCCGCAGTATTAGGAATTTCGGCTTCCAGCCGCGGTCGCGGCTTGAACAAGTCGCACAGCATACGGACGAACAAGAGGCCGATTGCAATCATCCGACGATCTTGTTCTGATTCGTCGGTGACCGCGAGTCAAATGGATGGAGTTTTCAGAAGCGACAGGAACAATCGCCGCCGAAGAATGAACCTCAGTGGTGGGTGAACTCGATCAGATCAGGGTTAGGAAAGACGATGGCCAGCGACGACAAGAAAATCAAAACTGACCCCGCTCCCGAAAGAGACGTGCCTTCGAAGGACAAGAGTACAGCGGTAGACACAGCCAAGGCGGAGGGCAGCAAGATTGCTGACGCCGTACCTTACAGCAGGGGCGAGGGCCAGAAACCGGTTTCTCAAGCTTATAGGGATAACTGGAACGCGATTTTCGCGAGGAAAAAGA
>VAZQ01000505.1 GCA_005883115.1 Alphaproteobacteria bacterium
AGCGCGACCGCCCCGAGCACGGCCCATACCGCCTCAGGCAAGCGCCACGGACGGATGATGACTCCGCCCGTGGCCAATGCGGCGATCCCCCAAGTGGCAGCGGCACCTTCGGTCAGTATCGACACTGCGCAGCCCTCTCTCAGCAAGAGCTTGGCTTCGGCGGGAGCGAACGGTGGCTTGATAGCTGCCGATCAAGGTCGCGACGAAACAGGGGCCGGGGCCGGAGACGCTCCCGGCTGCGGCGAAAAGGGCTCCCGCAGTTGCCCCAAGGATGGACCGACCGATTGCACGTCGATGACGCGGCCGAAGGCCGTGTTCAGGCCCCATCCCTGTGCAGCAACGGTCCGACCGGGGGCCAGCAGCGTCGCGAATTGGTAGGCAATGTGCGGACGCACGCGCAGGACGGTGCCGTCGTCCAAGAGCGCGCCGTCCACATCGCCGGCCGGACCGCGCAGTAGCCGCTGCACGCGACCTTGCACCATCGTGTTCAGCGCGCCGGGCACCGGAACTCCGGGAGGCGGAGGTGGCGGCATCAGGCCGGGAGCCGGCGGACCGCGATCGGTGACCGTCTGGTTGCTCGCGATGTCGGCCACCGAGGCGGCGATGAACAGCGCGCCGGTCGGCGAACGAGAGCCGCTCACCGTTACGGCGTCACCCGGCTTCACCGCCGCCGCAAGCTCGGCAGAGAGATGCGGCGGGACGTGCACCTGGGTGCCGTCGCCGAGGATCAAGCCGTCGAGATCGCCGCGCGGCGTCAGCGTGAACCGTGTCACGGTGCCGCCGATGGTCATCCACTGTTGCGAAGCGAGCGGCGGACTGCCGGGAAGCGGGGGCGGCGGCATCTGTGCGAACGCCGTCGTGGCCAGCAGGATTGCGCTGGTACTGAGGACAAAGCTTCTCATCGTCATTCTCCTTTGCTCTATGCCCCCATGCTCTCAAGGCTTCCGGTTCGGGTGCCGACTGCCTCGCCGAGCCGGCTTGCGAACGTGATGTTCGTCATTCCGCAGGTTGCGGCACCGCGGCACCGTTGGTCGCGAGATGGTTGCGGCAGGCAGGCCCGACGATCGGGGTTGCAACCAGCCAAAGCGCGAAGGCGATGGCAGCGATGCCGCCAAGCGCGAGAAAGGCAGCGGAATAGCCGAGTTGCTGCGCCACGAGGCCGGCCAATACCGGACTCGAGGCGGCCCCGACGCCCTGCAACGTCATGACTGCGCCGAGCCCGGCATTGACGTGGCCGGTGCCGGCGAGAATGCGCGCAACGAGACCCGGCGTTGCCACCCCGAGCAAACCAGCGCCAACGCCGTCAAGGATTTGAACCGGCAGCAGGCCCCACGAATCCGCGACGGCCGCGGCGATGACCCCGCGCACCGGCAGGGCAACGAGCGCAAGCACCAGCACGATCCAGTACCCCCTGGTCTCGGCGAGCCGCGACGCAAGCAGCGCCATCGGGACCATGGTGAGCTGCGCCACCACGACGGTCGCGGCGGTAGCGGCGCTCGGATCGCCGGCGCCGCGTGCGACCAGCGCTTGGCCAAGCAGCGGTAGCATCGCGGCGTTGCCGAGATGGAACAGCGCCAGCGTGCAGGCGAGGATGACGAGCGGTCTGGATTCAACGAGCACCGCGAAGCTCGAGGCCTTCTTGCCAGCCATGCCGGCGAGGCCGCGCGCCGCTGCGTGATCGATATGCTGGGGATCGATGACCAGTGCGGCGCAGATCGACCCGACGGCCATGCCGGTCATGACGAAGAAGACGGCCGTCAGTCCGAAGAGATAACCGAATGCACCGCCGAGCAACGCGGCGGTGACATTGCCGGCGTGGTTGAATGCTTCGTTGCGTCCGAGTTGGTGCGCAAAGCCCGCTTGCTTGACCAGGCCAAGGGTGAGTCCCGCAATGGCAGGGCCGACCGCCGCACCGGCGATGCCGTTGATGGCCTGGGCGGTCGATATTGCCGGAAATGCCGGGACGCCCAGGATCACCATCGAGGCGGCGATGATGGCCAAGGCCGAGGCGATCATCAGCCCGCGCTTGGCGCGGGTTGCATCGACCAGCGCACCGAGCGGCGTGGTCGCGATCATGCCGGCATAGCCGCCGATCGTCATTACGAGGCCGATCTCGGCCGCCGACCAACCCTTCCCCTGCAAGAGCACGCCGAGGAAAGGCCCAAAGCCATCACGCACGTCGGCCATGAAGAAATTGAGCGCGTTGAGCGCGAGCAGCGACGTCATCATTTGGGTCCGCCCTTCGGTCCAGCCCCCTTCGGGCCCGCAGGCGGACGAAAGGCGAGCTCGGTCATCTGGTCGGACGAGGCGCCGATGGCTCTGACATCGATCACGGTTCCCAACGGGGTCACCAGGCTCGCGCCGCGCACCGCCACCGTCTGCCCCGGTTGCAACCAAGCCTGCAGGCGCTCGGCCTCGGGAGGTGAAAGGCGAAGAATGATGCCGTTGTCGAACAGCGC
>VAZQ01000506.1 GCA_005883115.1 Alphaproteobacteria bacterium
CAACTTTTCCGCGAACAGCGACAACAGCTTCGCAATCTCGTGTCTCACAGCCCCCTCGTGAAACGCTTGCTAAGCATCGCCCAGCAAGCGTCCACAACCGGCAAATCCGTGCCTCGCGGGTGACAATTGAGCGAGACGCCCAGCGCGACACTCCGTTCGACACCCACACCGAACGGTCATGAAGACCCGCGCCTCGCCCATCCGGTCATAGTACATTGCTATTTTCCATCCTCTCATTGGTCCGCTTCTCAATCGCATCGCCGCGTTCTCCATTGCCGCAGGCGCAGCTATCGAGACCGTCATTCGGATGTCGGGATGAATGTCGGCATTGATGACCTTCTCGATGGGCGTTATTTAGTAGGAGCAGTCTGATTCGCTGAGATGGAGTGATACTAGCATTCGCCGCAAACCCATGAGCAGCGCAGGCACGATGGCTGTTCGAACTTTGGTCCTGATCGAGCAGTTTGAAGTTGGGGAGAACAGCATCACGCACAAGCCAACGGGCTGGAGATTTACGGCGTATCAGGATAGCCCCACCGACGGGACCATCATCAGGGGCCGATTGGGCGACAAGCTCGAAACTGGCGAAGATTTTCGTCCGCACGAGGTCGAAGAGATGGCCCGGCGGCTTTGGGCGCGGCATGTCGAAGCGAGAAAAAAGCAGCTCTGACGCTCGATCACTCCCGTCGTCGGGCGAGCACAGCCTTCGCGAAGCAAGCACCATACGCAGAATTGGCTTCCTGCCGCAGCTCAGCATCGAGCGCAGCAAGTCGGGTAAGCCGAACCGGTGTCAGTGGGGCAGTAAATGGAACGGCTGGATATTTACCGCGCCATGGCGGAGGGAGGCGGGCCGAGCGGGGCGATCGTTACCGACCCACCGCTGGGCGGTACTGATGCACCAGCGGGCGGTGCAAGCGGCATCGCGGCCTGCGTCGCCGGCGGCCTGCCCGGCAGCACCACCACGCGCGTGCCGACCTTCACGCGCGTGTAGAGATCGGTGACATCCTCATTCGTGAGCCGGATGCAGCCAGAGGACACGAAGGTGCCGATGGTCGAGGGCTGATTGGTGCCGTGGATGCGGTACACCGTCTTGCCGAGATAGAGAGCGCGCGCGCCGAGCGGGTTCGTCTCGCCGCCAGCCATGAAGCGCGGCAGATAGGGCTGGCGCACGATCATTTCCTCCGGCGGATTCCAATCGGGCCACTCCGCCACCCGCGTGACCTGTTGCACGCCGGACCAAGTAAAGCCTTCGCGACCGACGCCCACCCCGTAGCGCAGCGCCTTGCCGTTGCCGAGCACGAGATAGAGGTAGGTGTTCGGCGTATCGATGATGATCGTGCCCGCCGGTTCTTTGGTGGGATAATCAACGAGCGTGCGACGGAACTGGGGTGCCAATTCCTTCTTCGGGCCGGTCTCGGGCCGCACGTCAGGTGGGAATGCGGCCATATTGCGCTGATCATCGCCTCCAGTCGACCCGGTCACAGGCGGATCTTCTGGTCCTGGACCGATTTTATGCGGCCGCATCGCCTCCTGCCGAATTGCATCCTGTTTGGCCGAACCGGCTTGGCCGGGTGGGATGCCGCCGGGCACGCCGTAGTAAGGTTCGTAGTCTTCGTCGTCTCGCGGCGGCAGGTCGCGGTAATCGTATCGCCCGCCGGGTGGCTTGTTGGCCTGCGGTTTCGCGACAGCGCGTGGTGGGAGCGGACGGCCTTCCAGATCGTAAACTATGTCATCGTCGTCATCGTCATCGACGACGGGCGGACGATAACCCTGCCGAGGATAATAGCCGTGTGGAGGATAAGCCTGAGGTGGCGGATAGGCTTGAACAGGCGGGTAGTACTGCGCCGAAGCCTTCCCTCCCGACGTCCCGAGCGAGATCATTAGTGCCGCGATGGCACTAACCGTGCGGAAAATCATTCCCCCTGCCCCCTCACGCAAACGCGTGATCGATACGCAAAAAATCAAGCAGGAACAAGGCACATTCAAGACGGAAAGCTCGTCCGGCTTCGCGAACCCCTGTATCAGATTAGGCAACGGCCCGCGGCATCGCCGCGCGCTGTGCCGCCTCCCTACCGGAGGCAAATCTGTTTCGCTCGGTCACCAACAGTGCGGCTTTTCCGCAGACTGCGCAATTTCTT
>VAZQ01000534.1 GCA_005883115.1 Alphaproteobacteria bacterium
CTTTGCTATCCCTTTTCTGATAAACAGGGCGAGTCCTACTTTGGCGATCACAACCCGAGTGCCCGGGTCAATCTTGCCTTCCTTTGCAAGATCATCCCATTGCTGGGAAGAGACAGTGGCGAGATCGATACGTTCCCCTTTGCGGACGCGATCGGTGATGGCTCCAATCGCGGTGAACGTAGCGGTCACTCTATCGCCAGTTGAGGCAGTAAATTCTGGAAAAATCCTCTCCATGCTCGGTCGCAACGCGCCGGCACAGAAGAATGTAATCTCTGCCGCGAGTGCAGACGGACTGACCATAAGAAACGCGCCAAATACAAGGGCTCGTGTTGATATTGAAAGAGGATGGCGTATCGGGAGCATTACTTCCTCCCAGTGGGGCAGCACCGCGCGCTCGGCTAGCTCGATGCTACAGCCCTATCACAATACTGTACCCGCAAGGGGAAATCGTCTCAGGCCGCTTGCTGCATCTGCTCACGGCAGCTTTTGGCACATCGCGTCAGGTGATGACGCTGCATCAATTTGGCAGCAACTGGAGGTAAAGCGGACATCGCGGTCCATCCGATCAGCGTCGTGGACCCGAGCCGGAAATGCAATGAGCCGCTATTCCAGATTTTTGCTTGGTGGATAATCGCGCGAGAACGTCGGCTGCTTGACAAATTGCGCAGGATCGTAGGTCCAGAACTGACTCACCTGCGGATAGGTCTTGAGGATGGTGTTGGCGAGCTTTCCATTCACGCGCGCCACCTTGCGGATGTAGATATCCAGGATCGGTGTCCCGTACTCGTCAAGCCGCACGGGTCCGATTGGTCCGTGACTCAAGCGGACCTCGTGCATGGCCTTGAGGAAAGCTGGTGCGTCATCGGTGTTGCCGCCGGTGACTTTCAGCGCTTCCTCGATGATGAGAAGTGCCGTGTAAGGACCGGCCGTGTAGAAACCGGGATCATGTTGATAGCCAGCGTTGATGCCGGCGACGAATTTCTTGTTGTCCGCTGTATCGAGGCCCGCGGCATACCAGCCGGCGCTGAAAGTATCGACCGCCTCATCGCCCATCAGCTTGAGAATGCCTTCGTCGGTGCTCGTGGTATTTCCAAGCACGGCGATTTTTCCTTTCAGCCCGTAGTCCTCGAATTGCTTCAGGAAGCGCAGCGGATTGCTGCCGGCGAAACCCATATAGATCCCGTCGACGTCGGACTTGATCTGCGCCAGATACGGCGCATAGTCCGGCGCATTGAGCGGCGGCCAGAGTTTTTGCACGATCCTGCCGCCGGCCGCTTCGAAGGCGAGCTGGAATCCGCCGGCGCCCTCGTGGCCGTACGTGAAATCCTCCGCGACGATCGTCATCCGCTTGTAGCCAAGCGTCTTTGCCGCGTAATCGCCCAGTGGGTAGGTCACCTGCGGTGCCGTGCCGAAGGCATGTAGCACCCACGGGTTCACCGCGTGAGTCTTCAGATCGACGGTTGCTGCCGAGGTCGTGGTGATGAGCGGCACTTTCCTATCGCGGATATCGCTGTCGATCGCCAAGGCCTCGTTGGTCGCCAACGGACCGATTATCACCGGCACGTTGAAGCGTTCGATCAGCCCCTGGGTCTTGGTCCTCGCGAGAGCAGGATTGCCGGCCGTGTCCTCGGTGATCAGCTCGACCTTGCGGCCTGCGATCATGCCGCCGCGTTCCTTGAGAAAAAAAGCCGCACCCTCCGCCTGTTGCTTGCCGCCGGCGGCCAGCGGGCCGGTATTGACGGTGAGGAATCCAACTTTGAGCGGCTGCGATGTCTGCGAAAATGCTCGCCGCGATGGCAGTACGTTGAGTGCTGCTCCACCTACTAGGAACGTACGGCGCGAGATCGCAAGTTTACCGTTCTTATGTGGCATCCTCGAACTCCATGAAATCTACATCCTACCGTGTCCGCGGCCCATTCCGCGGCGCGTGTGCGGGCTCACCACCCGATCGGAGACGTGGATGTTCCAGACCTCGGCCACGTCTTGCGCCGCATAGGCGTCGAACAGCGGCTTGAACTGCGTCAGCTCGGTGATGTTGGCGCCGCGCAAGCCGAAGCCGCGCGCGATCGCCGCCAAATCCGTGCGGCCGAAGATCGCGCCGCTGTCGTCGATGCCGTCGGAGCGCAGCTTGTGGATCTCGGCGCCATACGCGCCGTCGTTGAGCACGCAGATCAAGAGCTTTAGTCGATGGCGCTGCACCATCTCGAGCTCCTGGATATGCATCAACAGGCTGCCGTCGCCCTCGAACAACACGACTTTGCCGTTGTTTTTTGCCGCAGCGACGCCGATCGCAAACGAGATCCCGTTGCCGATCGCGCCGAATTCCCTGATCGCGTGATAGTTCTCCGGTCTGCGCCCGCGCATCGTGGAATGGAAATAGGATTGGTGTCCCGAACCGCTGACGCTGTCGTAGTTCTTGGGGATCACGCGGTCGAGCTCATCGATGGCGCGGCGCGGATCGAGCAGGCCCGGCTCGAGCGGAAACTGCGCGGCGTCGGCAGGCTCGTCGCTGATCCGCCGCGCCAGTTCGGCCGAGCGGATGCTGGCACTCGTTTTTCCGCGCGCGCGTAAAACCTCGAGCGCCGCCGCGGCC
>VAZQ01000535.1:0-1096 GCA_005883115.1 Alphaproteobacteria bacterium
AGGAAGCGCCCAGCCTGCACCTGCTCGCCACCTATGCCGACGATGCCGAGAACGGCTATCCCGAGCATCTCACGCTTGGCGAGGGGTTGATCGGGCAGTGCGCCGCGGACAAACGGCGAATGCTGATCAGCGAAATGCCCCCAGACACCGTTCCGATCGGATCGGCACTGTTCAAGGCCGTGCCACGGAACATCGTGGCGTTGCCGGTGCTCTTTGAAAGTCAGGTTAAGGCGGTGATCGAGCTCGCTTCGCTCGGTGAATTCACTGAAATGCAGCTCACTTTCCTCGACCAGCTTACGACCAATATCGGCATCGTGCTCAACAGTATCGAAGCGACGATGCAGACCGAAGGATTGCTCAAGCAATCGCAGCAGCTCGCGGGTGAGTTGCAGACGCAGCAGCGAGAGCTGCAACAGACCAACGAGCAGCTCGAGCAGAAGGCCGAACAGCTCGCGGAGCGCAACGTCGAGGTGGAGCGCAAGAATCGGGAAATCGAGCTAGCGCGCCGTGCATTGGAGGAGAAGGCGAGCGAGCTGGCGCTGACCTCCAAGTACAAGTCGGAATTCCTCGCCAATATGTCGCACGAGCTGCGCACGCCGCTCAACAGCATCCTGATCCTGGGGCAGCAACTCGCCGAAAATCCGGAGGGTAACCTGCTCGCCAAGCAGGTCGAATTCGCCCGCACAATCCATGGCGCCGGCACCGATCTGTTGAATCTGATCAGCGACATCCTCGATCTGTCCAAGATCGAATCCGGAACGGTTACGGTCGACGCCGAGGAGATTGCGTTCGCGAACCTTCTCGACATGGTCGTGCGTCCCTTCCGTCACGAGGCGGAGACGCGGCAACTCTCGTTCGAGGTCAATCTCGATCCGCATCTCGGCCGCACGATCACCACCGATTCCAAGCGTCTGCAGCAGGTTCTCAAGAACCTGCTCTCGAACGCGTTCAAGTTCACCGCCCAGGGCGGCGTGCGCTTGAGTGTTTCCGAGATCCAGAAGGGCTGGAGCGCCGGCCACCCGGTGCTCGAGCAGGCGCCGACGGTGGTTGCCTTCGAAGTTTCCGACAGCGGCATTGGGGTTCCGCACGAGAAGCA
>VAZQ01000535.1:1245-4093 GCA_005883115.1 Alphaproteobacteria bacterium
GGTACGTCGGATCAAGCGCCGCGCCGAAGCCGGCGCCGATGCGTCCGCCCGCCGCGCTCGTCGCGCCGGAACGCCCGATCGAGCAAATTCCCGACGACCGGCTCGAGATCCGGCCCGGCGATTCGATCCTGCTGGTGGTGGAAGATGATCCGCACTACGCGCGGATCATGGTGGACCTGGCGCGTGAGAAGGGCTTCAAAGTGCTGGTCGCGGCGCGTGGCACCGACGCGCTCGAGCTCGCAAAGCAATACCAACCCACCGCCGTGTCGCTCGACGTGTTCCTGCCCGACATGCTGGGCTGGACCGTGCTGAGCCAGCTCAAGCAGAATCCGCTGACCCGGCACATTCCGGTGCAGATCATCACGCTGGACGAAGATCGCCAGCACGGGATGGCGCGCGGTGCATTCTCTTTCGTCACCAAGCCGACCTCGACCGAGGGGGTCGAAGCCGCATTGGCGCGCATCAAGGAATATGCCAAGCCGCGCCGCAAGCGCCTGCTGGTTGTGGAAGACGACCGCGCCGAGCAGAAAAGCATTGCGGAACTGCTCGGCCACGACGACATCGAGATCGTCCCTGCAGGCACCGGCGCCGAGGCCTTACGCGTGCTGCGCGCACAGCCCTGCGACTGTGTCGTGCTCGATCTGCGGTTGCCGGACATGTCGGGGTTCGAGGTGCTGGAAGAACTGCGCGGCGACGCCAAGCTCTCCGACGTTCCGGTTGTGGTGTTCACAGGGCGCGAATTGTCGGCGGAGGAAGACGCAGAGCTGCACACAATGGCGCGCAGCATTGTGGTCAAGGGCGTTGAGTCGCCCGAGCGTCTGCTCGATGAAACCGCGTTGTTCCTGCATCGCGTCGTTACCGAGCTTCCTCCCGAGAAGCAACGCATGCTCGAGCGGCTCAACAGCTCGGACGAGGACTTGGTGGGCCGCACCGTGCTGCTGATCGACGACGATGCCCGCAACATTTTCGCGCTTTCCAGCGTGCTGGAGCGGCGCGGCATGCGCGTGCTCACCGCCACGACCGGCAGCGAGGCGATCGCGCTCGTCGATTCCACCCCCGATCTCGGCATCGTGCTGATGGATATCATGATGCCGGAAATGGATGGATATCAGACCATGCGCGCCATCCGGCAGAAGCCGGCTTTCCGGCGGCTTCCGATGATCGCGCTGACGGCCAAAGCCATGAAGGGCGACCGCGAGAAATGCATGGAAGCGGGGGCGTCGGACTACCTGGCCAAGCCCGTTAATACCGAACAGCTGTTATCGGCGCTGCGCATGTGGTTGCATCGCTAGCAGCGGAGACGCGCAATGGCCTCCGACGACAAGGTCAATATCCTGCTGGTCGACGACCAGCCAGCCAAGCTCTTGAGCTATGAGACGATCCTCGCCGGCCTGAACGAGCGGCTGATCAAAGCGGCTTCGGCCAAAGAAGCGCTGGAACACCTGCTCAAGCAGGAGATTGCGGTCATCCTCGTCGACGTGTGCATGCCAGAGCTCGATGGCTTCCAGTTGGCGGCGATGATCCGCGAGCATCCGCGGTTCCAGCGCACCGCGATCATCTTCATCTCTGCCATCCATTTGACGGACGTCGATCGCCTGCGCGCCTATGAGATGGGGGCCGTCGATTACGTGCCGGTGCCAGTCATTCCCGAGGTTCTGCGCGCCAAGGTCAAGGTTTTCGCCGAGCTCTATCGCAAGACGCGACAGCTCGAGCAGCTCAATCAGGAGCTCGAGCGTCGCGTCGCCGAGCGAACCGCGGAACTTGAGGCCTCGACCGTGCGGCTGTTGAAGAGTGAGGAGCGACGCAGCTTGGCACTGGCCGCCGGCCAGATGGGATCCTGGGAATGGGACCCAGTCGATGGCCGGTTCGTGTGGGACGACGGCCAGTACCGAATTTTCGGCGTTGATCCCGCGAGTTTCGATCTGACCGTGGACAATGTCCGCGCATTAATCCATCCCGAGGACTGGAAACATCTGCAGAACGCGATCAAACCGGCGGCGCCCAACACGCCGAGTTTTCAGAGCGAGTTTCGGGTGTGTCGTCCGAACGGCGAACTGCGCTGGTGCATAGGAACCGCCGTGGCAAGCGTCGATGGAATCGACAATGTCGTGCGCATCAGCGGGGTGACTGTCGACATCACCGACCGCAAGCAAGCCGAAGAGCGCCAAGTTCTATTGGCGCGCGAGGTCGATCATCGCGCGCGCAATGCGTTGGCGCTCGTGCAATCGATCGTGCGGTTGACCCGCTCCGAGGACATCAAATCCTATACCGCCGCGGTCGATGGGCGCATCGGCGCGCTGGCGCGCGCCCACACGCTGCTCGCCCAGAGCCGGTGGCAGGGCGCCGATCTCGCGCGCCTCGTTGGCGAAGAACTCGCCCCATTCCGCACCGACGGCGCGGAGCGGATCGCGACTGCCGGTCCTGAGGTATCGCTCGAGCCGCGCACGGCGCAGACGCTCGCCCTCGCCTTGCACGAACTCTCCACGAACGCCGCAAAATACGGCGCGCTGTCGGACATGTCAGGCCGGGTGGCGGTGAGCTGGGACCTGCAGCCGCAAGGCTTGGTGCTGCGCTGGAGCGAGAGCGGTGGAACGCCCCCGCAGGTGCCGGTCGCGCACGGCTTCGGCATCCGGCTGATCAGCGCCAGCATCGAGCGCCAGCTCGGGGGGGAGGCCGCTTTCGATTGGCGCCCGGAAGGCCTGCACTGCCTGTTGCGCGTGCCGCGCCGCGACTACGTCGACACGCTGGCGAATCGTGCCGCTGCCCAGTGGCGCCTCGGCGAGGACAGGCCTGAGCTGCCGCTTCGGCTCGAAGGGGGCAACCGCGTCCTGCTGGTAGAAGACGAGAT
>VAZQ01000536.1 GCA_005883115.1 Alphaproteobacteria bacterium
TTGCCGATTACATCGGCCGCAAACGCACGATGATTTTGGCAATACTCGCCTATTCAGTCACCACCGGGCTGACCGCGATCTCGTTCGACTGGATTTCGTTCGCGGTTTTGCGGTTCCTCGTCGGCATCGCGATCGGCTCGGAATGGGCGACCGGCTCCTCGATGATGGCCGAGCTATGGCCCGATCATGCCCGCGGCCGTGGCGCGGGCCTCATGCAGTGCGGCATCGGCATCGGCAACTTCGTCGCGTCTTTCGTGTGGCTCTATGTGGGCGCGCTCGGCCCCGACTCGTGGCGCTACCTGTTTCTTATCGGCATCTTGCCGGCGCTGCTCACCTTGTGGATCCGCACCTCCATCCCGGAATCGGGCAAGTGGGAGCACACCAACGCGCGACGCAAGGCGGCGCGCGAGCGCCAGCGCAGCGGAACGGTGTTGGCTGCGGAGGAGCACGCGCTCACCCGCTTCACCGCTGCGGATCTGTTCGTCAATGCGGAGATCCGGCGCCGCACGGTCATCGCGCTGTTGCTGTCGCTGACGACGACGCTCGCCTGGTGGGGCATCTCGTCGTGGCTGCCGCCCTATGCCGCCTCGCTCGCGGCGAAGGCCAACCTGCCGCAGCAGCAATGGGCCGCCTATGCCGGCATGGCCTACAATGTCGGCGGCGTGGTCGGCTACATCTGTCTCGGCTTTCTCGCCGACTGGATCGGGCGCCGGCCGACCGCCATGCTCTATTTCGCCATGGCGTTCCTCATGACCCCGCTCCTCTATCTGTGGACGGAGGACCTCGAGCTCTTGTTGCTTGCGGCCGCCATCAACGCGTTCTTCACCTTGGGGCAGTATTCGTGGATGCCGGTGTGGCTGCCGGAATTGTTTCCCACCCGCTCGCGCGGCACCGGCATCGCCTTCGTCTTCAATGCGCCGCGTTTCATCGCCTTTCTCGGCCCGCTGTTCGCCGGCACGCTGATCGTGCAGTTCGGCGGCTACGGCAAGGCGGCGATGATTTTCGCCTGCATCTATGTCCTCGGATTTTTCGCCGCGCCCTTCCTGCCGGAGACGAAGGGAAGGCCGTTGCCCGAGAACGTGTGATAAGCAGCGCGGAATTGAGGCTGCCTGGAACGCACCTCATTCGGCGATTGGATAAGACCAGGGGCAGGCCTGCTCGTGGCTTCGCCCGAGCGGGTCCCAATCCGCAAGCGTCGCCCAGATCTGCTCGGCCGCGGCTTGCGCTTGCCCGCGCAGCGCGGCGAAATCGACGCCGGGGATGACCCCGCCCTCCATCACGACCTTGCCGTCGACGATGACCGTGTCGACGTCGTCGCCGACGCCGCATTCGACGAGGCTTTTGACGGGATCGCGCACCGGCCCGTAGCGCAGCGTGTTTCGCCCCGATAGATCGATGACGATGATGTCGGCGAGAGCCCGAGGCGCCAGCCGCCCGATATCCTCGCGCCCGACCGAGATCGCCCCGCCGAGCGTCGCGGCGCGAAACACGTCGGCCGATGTCGCCGCGAAATAGGTGTGGCCCATCGTTTTCCCCAGATAGGAGGCCGTGCGCATGTTCATGATCATGTCGCGCGGATAGGTGTCCGAGCCGAGACACAGGTTGACGCCGGCATCCTGGTAGCGCTGCCAGTGGTCGAGCGTGCGCCCGCGGCGGACGATGTTGATCGGGCAGTGCGACACGCTCGCGCCGGCGCGGCCCATCAGCTCGAGGTCGCGGTGCACCGAGTAATTGAGATTTGGATTGTCCGAGATGAAGTTGCCGTGGCCGATGTTCAGCGTCGGGCGCAGCATTCCGATGTCATGCAATAGTTCGATGGGCGTCTTCATGTGCTCTTTGACGACCTCGTAGAATTCGATGACGCTGTAGGCGGCGTGCGTCGCCATCGGCAGCTTCAAGGCGTCGGCGGCGCGCACGGTGTCCTGCAAGAGCTCGAGGCTCGAGGTCTCGACCTCGCGCGGCACCAGGATGCCGCGCACGCGGCCGTCCGCCGCGCCGTCGTTTTTTTCGATCCAGGCCAGCGCGGTTTTCAGCCCCTCGCGGCCGAGTTCGTCGTTGCGCACACGGATGAGCCGGCCGCTCTCGTCCGCCACCCAGCGCCCGCAGTCGTAGCCCGGCGCGAGATAGGCGCGGCTGCCGAGGCGGCTTACCTCGGCAAGCAGCGCGTCCTGCACGCTCGATTGGCTGCCGTATTCGACGAACGTCGTCACCCCGTTGCGCAAAAGCTCGGCGACCGTGAACGCCGCGTTGAGCTCGAACGCGGCCGCCGATCCCTTATCCCCATGCTTGAGGTAACGCGGATCGCCTTGAACCACTTTGCCTTGCTTGGGAACGGAAATTTCAAGAAACGGCTGCCCGTAATACATCGGCCGGCCGGTATCGGTGATCAGCCGATGCGAGGCGCGGTGGCCGGAGTGGACGTGCGTGTCGATGAATCCCGGAGAAACCAGCTTGTCCTTGGCATCGATTACCCGATCGACGCGACCTTCGAATGCCTTTCCGACGTGGAGGATCGTGTTCCCTTCGAATACGACCTCGGCGTCGCGCAGAAGCGTATGCTGGCCGCGCTCATAGCCCACCACCCATGTCGCCTCGATCTTGCTGCGCATGCTGTCTCCAGTCCGGCCTTGGGCTTCGCAACAATAATGGCGCGCGCCCGCGGCGCGCTACCCTCGCAACGCGCCCGTGGCCCGCGCGAATGAGTTAATGCGTTGACCTCACTGGCAATTTTTGCAAGCCCCCGGCTCGCGATCTCCTCAAGCGGCCGCGATCCCTGCGGCAATCGATTCAGAACAATTCAGGTCCGCCCCGAAGACCTCGCCCGCGCTCTGCGCTAGGTTCACGCTGCTGGAGATCGTCCGCGCGAGCCGCTGTCGGCCCGTGCCTTTGCTGTGAGTGACACGAGACATGCTGGGAACGCAATGCATGAGGCGCCGCGACTTCGTCGCCCTGCTCGCCGCCGCCGCTGCCTGGCCGCGCGGAGCGCGCGCGCAGCAGC
>VAZQ01000537.1:0-2142 GCA_005883115.1 Alphaproteobacteria bacterium
GAAGGACAGCATCGTGCGCCGCCTGCTCTGGATCCTGCTCGCGCTCCTCACAGTCTCGCTGCTTGTGCTCGTCTTGCAGCGCAATGAAGCAGCACTGGCGGAACTCTCCCGCTTTGATAGCTCGTCGTTTGAAACAAAAATCATGGCCGTTGCGCTCGTCGGCCTGATCGCATTAACGCTCTTTCGCCAGCGTTTTTCCCACGTCCTCGAGTCCGCCCTCATCTGGGCGATGCTTGGAGCGCTGCTGACGCTCGGATACACTTACCGGGTCGAGCTGCGCGAGGTCGCCGACCGCGTGCTGGCCGAACTCATCCCAGGCTATGCCGCCACGAGGGGACGCGCGGTCGAGATCGCGCGCGCAAGCAGCGGCGGCTTTTCCGTGGCGGCGCAAGTTAACGGCGCGCGCATCCCGATGGTCCTCGATACCGGCGCGAGCGCCGTCGTGCTCACGCAAGAGGCTGCCAAAGCCGCGGGTCTCCCGCTCGAAGTGCTCAACTACTCCGTGAATGTCGACACCGCCAACGGCCGTGCGCGTGCGGCACCGGTCACGCTGGACCGTCTCTCTATCGGCGATATCACCGAGCGGTCGGTCCCGGCGCTCGTGGCGCAAGGCGGGCAACTTCGCACCAGTCTGCTCGGCATGACGTTCCTCAATCGGCTGGAAAGCTGGGAAGTACGCGGCGACAAGCTCATGATGCGCGGCTATCCGTGACCATCATCAGATCAGGCTAATGATAAATCGTATGCACGCGGCCAGCAGGAAGCAACCAAAGGCAATCTCGAGCCGGCGCTTTGACAGCGCATGAGCCAAACGCGCACCGTAAGGCGCGGTAAAGCTCGAAACTGGGGCCATCAGCACAAAACCGATGAGCGAGACGAAGCCGATCGAGAGCGGCGGCAGCAGTGGCTGCTGCGGGAGACCAGCCAGCATGTATCCAATGGTGCCTGCGATGGTGATCGGAACGCCAAGCCCGGCGGAGGTTGCGACGGCCTTGTGGATCGATTTTCCGTGAAGAGTCAGGATCATGTTCGAGATCGAGCCGCCGCTGATGCCCATCAGCGAGGCAGCAAGCCCGACGAACGCGCCGTACAGCGTCATGCCAAGAGCGCCGGGCAGATCATCAGCAAGCTGCCAGCTGTCGCGGCCGAACAGAAGTTTGAAGGCAATGACGGTCGCTATGAGCACGAAGGCAAGCTTGAGCACCGTGCCGGATGCGAAAGCTGCAATTATCGAGCCGGCCGCCACGCCGAACACAGCAGGCACCGCCCATGCGCGCACCACGTCCATCATCACTGCGCCTTTGCCACGGTGCGTTAAATAAGAAAGTACATTCGTGGGAACAATGATCGCAATCGAGGTGCCGACACACAGTTGGAAACGAACCTCGTCCGACACGCCGAGTACACGGAATACTTCATAAAGAACCGGGACAATAAGCGCGCCGCCACCGATTCCGAAAAGGCCCGCGAGGATGCCGGTGACTAATCCAGCGAGGATGATCAGGCTCGCGAGCAGCTGGAGCTCGCTCACGGGCACGCCCAGGGCCATGCTCCAAAGGGATCGTCTAGGCTCAAGCCGCCGAGACGACTTGTGCGTCGACATGTGCGATGAAAGCTAGCGCCGCACGGAACGTCGCGGCGTCCGCGGCGGGTTTCACGGCTTCGGTCGCTAGATGCCGGCGAAAGGCGCGGGCTCCAGGCATCCCACGAAACAGGCCGAGCACATGCCGTGTTACCGCGTGGAGGCGCGTGCCGCGTGCAAGCTCGCGCTCGATGTACGGAAGCAAGGCCTCGGCCGCCGCCCTCGCCGACGCAAACCGCGCGCGCTCCCCGAACAGCACCGGATCGACGGCTAAGAGCCGCCACGGTTCCTGATAGGCTGCCCGCCCCATCATCACGCCATCGACACACCGAAGGTGGTTGAACGCTTGATCGACGGTTGTGATGCCGCCGTTGAGCATGACGCTCAGATTGGGATGCGCCGCTTTGAGCCGATAGACGCGCGCATAATCGAGCGGGGGGACGTTGCGGTTCTCTCGCGGCGAGAGGCCGTCGAGCCAGGCCTTGCGCGCGTGCACGATCAGCGCGGCAACGCCGGCGCGCTCGACGGCGCAGGCGAGCGCTTCGAGCGCCTCCTCCGGG
>VAZQ01000537.1:2173-4431 GCA_005883115.1 Alphaproteobacteria bacterium
TATGGGCAGTTTGACCACAGCCGCCATCGCCGCAACGCAGTCGCCGACGAGAGCAGGCTCTGCCATCAAGCACGCACCGAAGCGACCCTCCTGCACGCGGTCGGAGGGACAACCAATGTTGAGGTTGACCTCGTCGTAGCCAAACGCCTCGGCGATGCGCGCGCATTCAGCAAGCTGCCGCGGATCGCAGCCGCCGAGTTGGAGCGCAAGTGGATGTTCGGCAACGTCATAGGCCATGAGCCGCGCGCGAGGTCCGTGAAGCACCGCGCCGGTGGTGATCATCTCGGTATAAATGCGCGCACGGCGCGTCAGCAGGCGGTGGAAGAATCGGCAGTGCCGGTCCGTCCATTCCATCATTGGGGCGATGCAGAACTTGCGATCCGGATCGTTCGAACTCATGCGTTTTTCCGTTCGCTGCAACAGCTCAATTCAGTGTGTGCCTCGGCTAGTCGCGGGCTTAGTTCTTTCTACGACCATACTGACGCAAATTGGAAGTTGGATGTGCAGGCGCTTGCGCGTCATGCCGACCATTCATGCCGGCACTGCGCGGCCGAATTGGCCGGGAACGGCGAGAAAGAGGAATGAAAATCAAACTTGCTCGGCTCTGCTGCCGCACCGAGCCTCACATGCAACTCATTTGCATTCCCATGCTGCCGAAACGCATACCCGGCAACCACGACGGATGTGGGTTGCGCTGGATTGACGCGCGCTACCCCGATCGCTAGGTCGCAGCGGAGGCGAATGATGTCAGACATCAAGCAGAGGGTTGCACTCTCCTCGATCGCCGCGTCGGCGGGTTTGACGACGGCAAAGGGAGTGGTCGGGGTCATGAGCGGCTCGCTCGCGCTCCTGTCGGAAGCGGCCCATTCTTTCATCGACCTCGGCGCTACCGTAATGACCTATTTTGCCGTGCGAAGTTCGGGCAAGCCAGCCGACGCCGAACACCATTACGGGCACGGCAAAATCGAGAGCGTCTCCGCGCTCGCCGAGACTGCGCTGCTCTTCATTCTTGCCGGCATCGTGATTTGGGAGGCAGCGAAGCGACTCATGAGCGCGCAGCCGCCGGAGGTGGAGGCGACGCCGTGGGCTTTCGCAGTGATCTTGCTCTCGATCCTCGTCGATTTCCTGCGCGCGCGTGTGCTCTATCGCACGGCGGAAAAGACATCGAGCCATGCACTCGAAGCGGATGCGCTGCATTACGATTCCGATATGTGGTCGTCGTCAGCAGTGTTGGTCGGGCTCTTTGGCATCGCCCTCGGCTATACCTCCGCCGATTCGGTGGCGGCGATAGCGGTATCGCTGGTCATCTGCATCGCGGGCTGGCGACTCGGCCGGCGTACCATCGACACCCTAACCGATACCGCGCCGCCCGGAGCGGCCGGAAGGATCACTGCCAGCCTCACCCGCATCCCAGGTGTGGTCGGAATTGAGAGGCTACGTGTGCGGCAGGTCGGCCAGGTGCTGTTCGTCGACCTGGAGGTTGCGGTCAGCCGCACGCTGCCGCTCGACCGCGTGGCGACGCTCAAACAGCGCATCCTCGAGGCAGTACGCGCTGACAGTCCCGCCGCCGAGGTGACAGTCACCACCGATCCGCGCGCGCTCGACGACGAGACCGTGCTCGAGCGCGTGATGGTAATGGCACGCAACCGCGCGCTTGCGGTTCACCACGTCATCGTACATGCGATCGGCGGACGACTAGCGGTTTCTCTTGATCTGGAAGTAGACGGCGCCCTTTCCATCGGCGCGGCGCACGAGATCGCGACCGGACTCGAGGAGGCCATCCGCGAGGAGTTGGGCCCGGGTGTCGAGGTGGAAACCCATATCGAGCCGTTGCAGCCATTCGATGAGCCAAGCCGCGAAGCACCAGCCGAACGTGTTGCGGCGGTGCGCGAGGCACTGATCGAGATCGCGATCAAAGTGGAATTGGTCGGCGCGATTCATGACGTACGGGTGCGCGCAGCCGACGACGGAGAGATCGTCAATTTCCATTGCTTGGTCGGCCCCATGCTCAAAGTCGCGGACGTGCACGATAAGGTGGACGAAGTGGAACGGGCGCTGCGCCTGCGCTTTCCGGCGATCAAGCGCGCGATCGGCCATGCGGAACCGGAGCTGCCGCCGCACTAGCTCTGAGCGCGAGCGGGATGAGCCTGGGGCGATCAGGGTATCAGCACGGCTGCCCCTCGGAGACGCCCGCCGCGCAAATCGGCAAGCGCATCGTTGGCGGCTGCCAGCGGATAACGCATCACTTCACTTTTCAC
>VAZQ01000538.1 GCA_005883115.1 Alphaproteobacteria bacterium
GGCCGTGACCGATGCCGTCGATGGCTTTTGCGCCTTCCGAAAGTCGCGCAGCCCGGATCGCGCCGCTCGTCCGCCAGCCTCTGCCGACAAGCAAACGCTTTCTCCCAATACTGCAGCCCAGCCGGTGAACGCAGCCACGGCGAGATGAGTGGCTAGCGCGCCGAGCGCGATTCAAAGCGCGGACCGAGGTTGTCGCCCGCGCTGATTCCCTTTCGCGCAAACCTGCTCTAGAACGGGTCTCCCATCAGACGTCGCCGCTGGGAGGGGCTCATGAGTATTCCGAAGCCGGTCTACAATCCGCCGTTCAACATCACGCGCGCCAGTCATTCGGTGCTCAACGTCAAGGATTTGGCAGCGAGCCGGCGTTTCTACGTCGATCTCATCGGCTTCATTGTCAGCGACGAAGATAAGGACACGCTTTATCTCCGCGGCGTCGCCGAGGCATGTCACCACAGCCTTGTGCTCAAGCGAGCGAGCGGCGAACCACAGGCGGAGCGGGTCGGGATGCGCGTATTCAGTGAAGAGGACTTGGAAAGGGCCAAGGCGTTCTTCGACCGAGCCGGTCTACCGGCGGAATGGGTCGAGGTACCGCATCAAGGCCGCACATTGCATGTGTCAGACCCAAGCGGCGCTCCGATCGAGTTCTGCGCGACGATGGACGTGAAACCGCGGCTCGTCGTGGCCTTCGAGCACCACCATGGGGCGGTGCCGCAGCGGATCGACCATTTCCAGCTGCTGGTGCCCGATGTGCAGAAGGCCTGCGAGTTCTGGATGAGCATGGGTTTTAGGCTCTCGGAATACATCTCACCCGATGGAACCGACGATCTGCTGTTCGTGTTCCTGCAGCGCAAAGGCAATCCGCACGACATCGTTTTTGCGCCCGGGGACGGGCCGCGGCTCCATCACGCGGCGTTCTCGATCCCGGAATCCTATCACTTCTTTTACGTCTGCGATCTTGCCGGCGAGATGGGCTTTGCCGCCAACATCGAGTTCGGCCCGGGCCGCCATGGTCCCGGCCATGCGCTCTTCGTCTACATGCGCGATCCGGACGGACACCGCATCGAGTTGTTCAATACCCACTACCAGGTCATGGACATCGAGAACGAGCCGGTGCGCTGGGACGCGAGCCACGCCATACAGCGCCGCTGGCAGCTTCCCGCACGGCGGCAATGGTTCGTCGAGGCGAGCCGTTTTGCAGGGGTTGCGCCGCGCGAGCCCGCGCGCAAAGGCGAGCCGATGAGTCTGGAAAAATTTCTCGCCGCCGGTAGACGATGAGCGAACGATCCCGAGCGATTAGGCCGACTCGTTCGTCCTGGATTCCCGGTTACGCGGGAATGAGCGGCAGAGGCGCGGCCTTCGCTCGAATCACTGTTTTAATAATCCAGCGCTCGCCGCCGCGGCATCCCAGAGCTTGGCGTCTTCTTTGATCATGGCGGCGAAGTCGGAGGGCGTGTTGGCGATGCTCTCGAGCCCGTTCTCGCCCAGCACTTGCTGCACGTCCGTGGAGTTGAGGATGCGCACGATCTCGTCATGCAAGCGTGCGGTGATAGCGGCCGGCACGTTCGGCGGCCCGAGCAAACCGATCCAGGTGCGCCCCGGCACGAAGCCCGGCATCTCTTCGGCGATGGTGGGCACCTCCGGCAGCTTCGCGTAGCGCTTGGTGTCGAAGACCGTCAACAGGCGCAGTCGCCCGCTCTCGATGTGCGGCAGCGCCGCCGCCAAGCTGACGATGGCCGCCGGAACGTGGCCGCCCAAAAGGTCGTTGAGCGCCGGCGTCACTCCTTTGTAAGGAACGTTAAGCATCTGGATGCCGGCGGTCCGGTTGAGGACTTGCCCGTAGAGATGATGCGCGGTGCCAACGCCACCGCTGGCATAAGCTATTTCGCGCGGGCGCTTGCGCACGAACTCGGCGAAGGCCGTGAGCGAAGCCGCCGCGATGCGGTCGTTGACCACCAGACCGGCCGGATTGTTGGCGATCGCGGTGATCGGCGTGAAATCCTTGACGATGTCGAACGAACCCGTCTTGTTTTGAATGCGGTCGATCGTTTGCGCTAGCGCGATGACGACGCCGATGGTGGTGCCGTCGGGCGCAGCGCGCCTGAGCATGCTCATGCCGATCGCGCCCGAGGCGCCGCCTTGATTTTCGACGACCACCGGCTGGTGCAGCCTTTCGATCAACTTCTGCGCGATCACCCGCGCGGTAATGTCACCCGCTGCACCGGGAGGGCTGGGTACGATGATGCGGATCGTGCGCGCTGGAAGCTCTTGCGCGTTCGCGGCGAGCGGCAGTAGCGCGAACGCAGAGACAAGCAACGCGTACCGGCTCACGTTCCCTCGTTCGGATCCGGGTAGAGTTTGCCAATAATGGCGGTCACCCCT
>VAZQ01000539.1 GCA_005883115.1 Alphaproteobacteria bacterium
CACCGTGCCGGCAATGACCTGGCATCAGTTCCGCGCTACCAGGGGCGAGCCGCTCGGCTTTCTCTGCATGGTGAACGCCACGCGCGACAAGCCGCAGTTACCCTCGGCGCAGGATCTCGCCAACCTCGAGCGCGATCCGCGGATTGCCGCCTTCCTGCGCAACGAGCCGATTTAGAACGCGTCGACGTAAACAGTGGCTTGAGCGCTCACGCGTGACACCTTCTCCTGCAATCAGGCTCGGCGTGGACATCGGCGGCACGTTTACCGATGTCGCGCTGGAAGTGGGGGAGCGGCGATTCACCGCCAAGATCCTAACCACCCCGCAGGCGCCGGAGGAGGGTGTGCTCGCCGCTTTGCGCTCGGTCACTGCGAAGGCCGGCGTCGAGGCGGGCCAGGTAGCCCTGATCGTTCATGGGACGACGCTCGCGACCAACGCGCTGATCGAGCGCAAGGGCGCCAGAACTGCCCTTCTCACCACTGAGGGCTTCCGTGACGTGCTCGAGATCCGGCACGAAAATCGCTTCGAACAGTACGATATCAACATGGATCTGCCGCCGCCGCTCGTTCCTCGACGGTTGCGCCTGCCGATCCGCGAGCGGATTGATGCCCACGGCGAGGTGCTCCTCCCACTCGGTGAACTGAGCGTTGCTCGCGCGATCGAGGCGGTCGCTGCAAACCACGTTGAGGCCGTGGCGGTCGGATTCCTGCACAGCTTCACCAATCCAGATCACGAGCACCGCGTCGGCGAGGCAGTCGCCCGGCGGTTGCCCAATGTATCAGTGACGCTGTCCTGCGAAGTATCGCCGGAGATGCGGGAATACGAGCGCTTCTCCACCGCCTGCGCAAACGCGTATCTCCAGCCTTTGATCAGCCGGTATATTGCGAAGCTCGAGCACGAGTTGGTGCGTGCGGGCTTTCACTGCCCCTTGCTCCTGATGACCTCGGGCGGGGGAATCACGACCACTGAGACTGCGATCCGCTTTCCCGTGCGGCTGGTCGAATCCGGCCCGGCGGGCGGCGCGATCTTCGCCGCTTGCATCGCGCGTCAGCATGGGCGCGATCAGGTTGTGTCTTTCGACATGGGCGGGACGACCGCTAAGATCTGCCTCATCGACAAGGCGCAGCCGCAGACCGCGCGTGCCTTCGAAGTGGCCCGGATTTACCGCTTTCTCAAGGGTAGCGGGCTGCCGCTGCGCATTCCAGTGATCGAAATGGTGGAGATCGGCGCAGGCGGTGGCTCGATCGCGCGTATTGATACGCTCGGACGCATCGTTGTCGGTCCCGACAGCGCTGGCTCGGAGCCGGGACCGGTGTGCTACGGCCGTGGCGGCAAAGAACCGACCGTGACGGATGCGGATGCGGCTCTCGGGCGCATCGATCCGACGACGTTCTCGGGCGGCAAAATGCCTCTCGACGTTGCTGCGGCCCAGCGCACGCTCGCTGAGCGCATCGGTGCTCCCCTAAAACTCGCAACCGAACATGCAGCACTCGGCGTCAGCGAGATTGTGGACGAGAACATGGCGAATGCGGCGCGTGTGCATGCCATCGAGAGCGGAAAAGATCTTCAGCCGCGCACACTCATCGCCTTCGGCGGGGCCGCTCCGCTGCACGCCGCGCGCCTCGCGGAAAAGCTCGGCATCAGCCGAGTGCTTGTTCCGGTCAACGCCGGCGTTGGTTCGGCGATCGGGCTGCTGCGCGCCCCCATCGCCTACGAGGTGGTTCGCGGCCAACTGATGCGTCTTGGCAGCTTCGAGCCTGGCTTGGCCAATCGCCTGCTCGCAGGCATGCGCGCTGAAGCCGAGGCAATCGTGCGGCGCGCGGCGCCCGCCGCCAATTTTGCCGAGCATCGCTCGGCGTTCATGCGCTACCGGGGTCAGGGCCACGAGATCGCCGTCGAGCTTCCGGTGCGGGACTTTACTGCTGCCGATCGATCGGCGATCAGGGAGCTGTTCGAGGCGGCCTATCGCCGGCTCTACAGTCGAGCAATTCCAGGCGTCGAGATCGAGATACTGAGCTGGGTCGTCTCCGTGAGCGCGCCATCGGAAGGCCATCTCGGCGCGCCGGCCCTCGAAGCGCCGAGCGAGCCAAAACCGCGTTCGCGGCGACCGATCTTCGACCCGGCGACCGGCGAGTTCCGGGAGGCGGACATCTATTGGCGGGGCGATCTTGCGCCTGGAGCGCGTATCAGCGGCCCGGCCGTGATCGCAGAAGACGAGACCTCGACTGTCGTCAGTCCAGGCTTCGACGCCAGCATCGACCGGTTCGGCTATATTGAGCTCATCCGCAACGAGGCTTGATCATGGTCGCTCGCCCCAACGCCGCGCTCGCGCAGATCCACACCCAAATCATGTGGAGCCGGCTCATTGCCGTGGTGGAAGAGCAGGCGCAGACCATGCTGCGGACTGCGTTCAGCACTTCCGTGCGCGAGGCGGGCGACCTTTCGGCCGGCGTGTTCGACTGCCACGGCCGCATGCTGGCGCAAGCGGTCACCGGCACGCCGGGGCACGTGAATTCGATGGCGAACGCGGTGCGACATTTTCTCGATGTCTATCCGCTCGCGACAATGAAACCCGGCGACCATTACATCACCAACGACCCCTGGCTCACCTCGGGCCATCTCCACGACATCACGGTGGTGACACCAAGCTTCTATCGTGGCGAAGCCGTCGGGCTGTTCGCCAACACGATCCATGTGGTCGACATAGGGGGGGCTGGGGATGGGCCCG
>VAZQ01000540.1 GCA_005883115.1 Alphaproteobacteria bacterium
AGTCTCGACTGAATTTCCGACGCCGGGCGAGAACCTCGCGCGCAACCGCGTTTGGGGCAGTCAGTTCACCGCCGGAAGCCGCGCTATCCGCGAATCGAATGAATACGTGCGCAAGGCCGGCGCGACCGCGCGCACGATGTTGATTGCAGCCGCCGCCAACGAGTGGAAGGTGCCGGCATCGGAGTGCAGCGCATCAAACAGCGTGATTAAACACAACCCGTCTGGGCGAACCACGACCTTCGGCAAGGTCGCCGAAGCCGCTGCAAAGATCGAGCAGCCCAAGGATGTGCCGCTCAAGGATCCGAAGGACTGGAAGATCGCCGGCAAACCGCTCAAGCGTCTCGACACCGCGCCCAAGCTCACCGGAGCGCAGATTTACAGTCTGGATCTGAAGCTGCCCGGCATGCTGTGCGCCGCGATCAAGGACTGCCCGGTCTTCGGCGGCAAGCTCACGAGCTTTGACGCCGCCAAGGTGCAGGGCATGCCCGGCGTCAAGCATGTGGTGAAGGTTGGCGACAGCGCTGTCGCGGTCGTTGCCGAGCGCTGGTGGCAGGCGAAAACCGCGCTCGACGCGCTGCCGGCGACCTGGGATGAGGGCGAGAACGCCAAGGTCTCGAGCGCCAGCATTGCGGAGTTCCTCAAGACTGGGCTCGACGCCGATCAGGCCTTCGTCGGCAACGAGCACGGCGACGTGAAACAAGCCATTGCCGGCGCGGCGAAGAAGGTCGAGGCAGTCTACGCCTATCCTTACCAGAACCACGCCACCATGGAGCCGATGAACACCACCGTGCTCTATACGGCGGATCGCTGTGAAGCGTGGGTGCCCACGCAGGTCGCCGAGGCGGCACTAGCCGCGCTGTCCGAGGCTTCCGGCCTGCCGATTCACAAATGCGACGTCCACAAGATACCGCTCGGCGGCGGCTTCGGCCGACGCACCACCCACGACTTCGTGCATCAGGGAGTCGCGATCGCAAAGCAGATACCCGGCACACCGGTGAAGTTGATCTGGTCGCGCGAGGAGGACATGACGCACGGGCGCTACCATCCCGTCACTCAGGCGAAAATGGTCGGTGCGTTCGATGCCAACAACAACCTCACCGCGCTGCACATGCGGATTTCCGGCCAGTCAATCCTTGCCTTCGTCAATCCGCAGGGCCTGCAGAACGGCAAGGATCCGTTCGTGTTCCAGGGTCTCAACGCCGGTGGGACAGAAGGCGTGTTCGGTTACACGATCCCGAACCTGTTGATTGACCACGCCATGCGAAACCCGCACGTCCCGCCGCACTTCTGGCGCGGCGTAAACAACAATCATAATGCCATCTACCTCGAATGCTTCATGGATGAGCTCGCCCACGCAGTCGGCCAGGATCCGCTCGAGTTCCGCCGCAAGCTGCTGGCGGATCACCCCAAGCATTTGGCGGTCCTCAATGCGGTCGCCGAGCGCGCAGGCTGGGGCAAACCCGCCCCCAAGGGCGTCTATCGCGGCCTCTGCCAACACATGGGTTACGGCAGCTATGTAGCGGCGTGTGCAGAAGTCTCGGTGAGTGACAAGGGAGCGGTCAAAATCCACCGCATCGTTGCCGCGACCGATCCGGGCCACGCGGTTAATCCCGCGCAGATCGAGCGGCAGATCGCCGGCTCCTTCGTCTACGGGCTGTCCGCCTTGTTCTACCAGGAGTGCACGGTCAAGGACGGCCGCATCGAGCAGACCAATTTCGACACCTACAATTCGATGCGCATCAGCGAGATGCCGAAGGTCGAGTGCATTATCATGCCGTCCGGCGGATTCTGGGGCGGCGTCGGCGAGCCGACGATTTTCGTGGCTGCGCCGGCGGTGCTCAATGCGATCTTCGCAGCGACCGGCAAACGCATTCGGTCGTTCCCGCTGAAGAACCAAAACATAACGCTAGCGTGAACGAAGCGCCGGCGGCCAAAGCGAAGATTCCCCGCAGCGTTCGGAAGCCTACGGCGCCCCGCTTTGGCGGGGCCTTCTTTTGCGTGCTGAGCAGACTGGAGACAGTTTCGCGGCATTAACATCGAGCGGCTGCGCGATGCTCCGGCGGTATGGATAGCCTTTGACGCCCTGCTCTTCTGCTGCGGCGACATACTCCGCAAAGGCGTCGAACTGACATTTCGGTGCGGCGCGATGCATGGCGAGGATGTCGAAGAGAGGCGCTAGCGCCGGCTGGCGCACTTTTCGTCGTATCGATTCCGCCGTAGCAGGATCGTTCACATCGAATCTAACCTGATACTGCACTCAGAAGGCACGCTGCTCTCTCCTCCTGGTCGCGCCCAATCTGCCCGTTTTCCGGTCGCAAAGCCTAGTGCTCCCTCATAAGCGGGTCCAGCAGGGCGAAGCCACGACGCTGCTGAAGGCGACAGCGCAAACTAGAGCCAGCGGGGCGACAGATTTTTGCAAACTGGATCACTCGCACCGATTTGGCCGCCCGCGGCGCTTTGCAATCGCC
>VAZQ01000541.1 GCA_005883115.1 Alphaproteobacteria bacterium
CTATGGCGAAAAGCCGCCGAACCTCACCGGCTCAGCGACGCCGGCAACCAGGTGGCGATGACCGGAAAGAAGAAGATCAACACCAGAATCACCAAGCTCATCGCGATGTACGGCATGGCCGCCATATAGACCTGGTGCATGGTGATCGTCGGCGGTGCGACCCCTTTCATGGTGAACAGGAGCAGGCCGAACGGCGGCGTGAGCAGGCCGAGCTGCATGCAGATCAGGAACAGCACGCCGAACCAGATCAAGTCGATGTCGTATCGCTGCGCGAGCGGCATGAAGAACGGCAGCGTGATCAGCATCATGCTGACCTGATCGACGAAGCAGCCGAGGAAGAGCAGGACCAGCAGCATGGCGATCACAACGGCGTTGACCGATAGTCCCAGTCCCGTCACCCCGCCGAGGAGACCATTGACCACGCCGGAGAAGCTCAGCACTTGCGAGAACGTCGTGGCGCCCACGATGATGAAGAGGATGATGCCGGAAACCGCGACCGTGCCGGTCAGCGCCTTCATCAGGTTGGCGAGGGTGAGGCCGCGATAGACGGCGGCCGCGGCGATCGTGCCTCGTGCCAGCGGCGCCGATCGCGGCCGCTTCGGTCGGGGTCGCAAATCCGCCGGTCATCGCGCCGATTACGAGCCCGAAAATGGTGACGAGCGGGACCACATGGGTCAGGAACGGCAGCCAGCGCGCGGCGCCGCACGGCCCCTCCTCCGTCCGCTCGTCCGGCGCGAGGGCCGGATTGAGGCCCGCGCGCACGATGATATAGGCGACATAGACCGCGCTCAGGATCAGGCCCGGTACGATGCCCGCGACGAGCAGCCCTGCTATGGAAATGCCGGCGAGGCTGCCGAGCAACACGGTGAGCGCCGAGGGCGGGATCAGCATGTCGACGCCACCGATCCCCATGATCGGCCCCATCGCCATGCGCGCGTCGTAGCCGCGCGCGAGCATCGTCGGCAGCATCAGGCTGCCGAGCAGCGCGGTGGTGGCGATGGTCGATCCCGAGATCGCGGAGAACACGGTTCCGGCAACAATGGCGATGACCGAGAGACGGCCCGGCACGCGGCGGATGATGAGCGCGAATGCATCGATCGCCTTGAGCGCCACCCCGCTGTGAAACAGCACTTCGCCCATCAGCACGAAGAACGGGATGGGCGTGAGCGAGAAACTGGTAATCGACTGCACCGCGTTGCGCGCGAGCTGGGCGAGCCCGGCCTCGCCGCCGAGAAAGAGGATGGCGCCGACCACGTTGAGCGCGAGGAAAGCGAAGGCGACCGGCAGGCCGAGCCCCATCACCGCGACGAGGCCCCCGAACAGGAGAATGCTGCCCTCGATCCAGCTCATGTTTTAACTATCCTCGCTTGTCAGCTCACCGAGGTTGCCTCGATGCGGCGCGTGCGCTCGCCTTTGAGCAGGCGGTCGAAGCGGAAGACGAATTCGACGGCAAGCAGCGCGAAGGTCACCGGCAGCGGCGCCAGCAGCCACCATTCCGGAAACACGAGGTTCTTGATGGTGATCGCGCCGAGCCGCGCGCTCTCGGTGGTCATGAGAACGCTGTAGCGCACGAGCACGATGCACACGCAAAAACCGAGGAGGTCGCCTGCCGCCTCCATCAGCCAGGCGACGCGCGGCGGCACCAAGGTCAAGATGATGTCGAGCCGCACGTGCTGGCCGCGCCGCAACAGCCATGGCGCCGTGAGCAGCGTCATGAGATAGAGCGCGTATTCCGAGATCTCGTTCGCCCAGGCAAAACCGCCGCCGGTCGTATTGCGCAGCACGATATCGGCGGTGACGAGCACGACCATCGCCAACAGGGTGAGCGCCGCCGCGATGGCGAGCGCATCGAACAGCCGGCCGAAGATCACGGCAAGGCGGGTCATGCAGGTGTCCTACGACGCCGCATTAGGCCTATAGCCGGACCCTCGGGCCCGAGCTCCCACACCTGTGTCCCGAGCGCAGCGCAGCATGTAGCGGAGCGGAATGATGCGCTGCAGACCCGGGATCGTACGGGTCCGTGGCGGTCCCGGATCAGCGACGCACCACTTCGCTGGTGCTCGTGCTGCGTCGCGTCCGGGACACGTTGGCCCCAGCCGGCCGTGACATACCCTCAATTCCCCGCGAGTTGGCGCAGCTTTGGGCCGGTGTCCGGCGCGCGTTTGATCACGGATTGCCAGGCCACCTCGTAAGCGCGGTCGAGAAATGCCTTCGATGTTGCAGGCCCGAAGTCGAGCGGCTGGATGCCGGCGGCGGCTTGGCGCTCGCGCTCGGCCTTGATGTCGGCTTCCTTCTCGCTGTCGAGGCCTTCGAG
>VAZQ01000542.1 GCA_005883115.1 Alphaproteobacteria bacterium
AAGCGTAGCCGGCATCAGCGCAACGAGAGCTCGGTCCCGGCGTTCCTAACTGCTAGCTCAAGGGAATGGCTCCGCATCGAAGGCCCAACAGCCTCGGATTGCCCCAAACCTTAGTACCGGCTCTTCGCAGGTCTCTAGCGCAGGGCGGAATGGTTCTGAACCGAGGCGCATCGCCGCAATCGAGGTGACGGGCTGGTGCGCCGGATCGACCCGCCCGGACGAGGGCAAAGAGAAGGTTAATGAACCGGCCGCAGCCAGCCACCTCCCCGCCAGTTTGAACCTACTGGCCCCCCAGCGCGACCAATAGTCGGGAGCCACCTCCGGCGACGCGCCGGGTCAAGGTGGCGGTCGATGGGAAAAGGGGGGCACCATGCACATCCATAGCGGGCTCTGACTGCGATTCCGCCTCGTCCTCGGCGAGTTCGCCCTTGCGCGGCGGCAGTTCGCGTTCCCGCTTCCAATCGCCCTCAATCGCGCCCGCACGCGGGCAAGAACCTCACATCTTGGGGAGAATGTCTTATGACTCGCCTCCGCTACCACCACATGCTGGCCGGCACGGCTCTGGCCGTGATCCTCGCCGCCATACCGCTCGGGAGCCTTGCGCTGGACAGGAGCAAAACGGCACCCGGCTCGGGATCACCTGCCGAGCAGACCTCAACCGAAGCTTCTTCTCCTGCTCTGGCGGCCACGATCGAATCCGTGACCACCACCGAACCCGCGGCAACGACCGAAACCGCGCCCACGACGGCGGTTAACAGCGAACCGGCGGCCGCGGTGGAGTCGACGGTTGCAGCCGAGCAGGCGGTGGTTGACCCGCTGGCGTCGCTCGATCCCGCCGACCGGCCGATAGCGGAGAAAATTCGCGACCTCTTCGCCGCCTCGTCGGACCGGATCTTCGCCAACAAGAAAGAGCGCGCCGCGGCCGAGGCGTTCTACCAGAGCCGCAACTATGCGCCGTTGTGGGTCGACAAGGGCCTCGAGAACGCGCGCGCAACCTCCGCGATCGCGCGTTTGAAGAACGCCGACGCCGATGGGCTCGAGGCGAGCGACTACAAGACGCCGAACTTTGCCGGTCTCACAGGCGACGCGCTGGCGGAAGCTGATCTCAAGCTTACGCAGGCGGTGCTCACCTATGCCCGGCACGTGCAGGCGGGGCGTTTCGCCTATACCCGCGTCAGCCGCAACATCGAGCTGCCCCAGGTCGCGCCAGAGCCTGCAGATCTGCTGAGCATGATGACGGCCGCCACGGATGCCGGCAAAGCGCTCGACACCTTCAGCCCGCAGAACGAAGGCTACCAAAAGCTCAAGACAATGCTGGCGGAGTTGCGCGGCAGCTCCGGCGCCAAAAAGGGCGACGCATCCCGGCAAATCGAAACGATCATCGCCAACATGGAGCGCTGGCGCTGGTACCCGCGCGACTTGGGCTCAGCCCATGTGATCGTCAATCAGCCAGACTTCACGCTCAAGGTGATGCATGACGGCGCGCAGGTGTGGACCACCCGCATCGTCATCGGCAAGCCCAGCATGCCGACGCCGCTCTTGAGCGAAACGATGAAATTCATCACCGTCAATCCGACCTGGCACGTACCGCCATCCATCGTACATAACGAGTATCTGCCGGCGCTGGCGCAGGATCCCACCGTGCTTTCCCGCATGGGGCTGCGCGTAAGCTACAGCGGCGGCGGCGTCTCGATTTGGCAGCCGCCGGGTCCGAGCAACGCGTTGGGACGCATTCGCTTCAACTTCCCCAACCGTTTCCTGGTGTATCAGCACGACACCCCGGACAAGTATTATTTCGCCCACGAGGTGCGCGCCTACAGCCACGGCTGCATGCGCGTGCAGGATCCGGCCAAATATGCCGAGGTCCTCCTCAACATCGCGCGGCCGCAGGAACACTGGACGGCGGAACGGATCACGCGAATGTTCGGCCACGGTGAGCAGGACATCCAGCTGCAGCCCACGCCGATCTGGGTGCATCTGACCTATCAAACCGCCTTCGTCGACAACCACGGTAAGTTGCAAATGCGCCGCGACATCTACAACCTCGATGGCCGCACGCTAGCGGCGATCAGGAGCGGCCGTGGCGGCATCGAGACTGCGCCCGAGCGCAAGCGCGAGCAGGAGCTCATTGCCTCACGCCAGCGCCGGTCGGCACCGCCGGCGGCCGCGGTACCAGCCGCCCGCAGCGGCTCGACGTTCCAGTCGATGTTCTACCCGGCGCCGGCTTACGGCAGGCCCGCCTTCTACCGCTAAGAAGCGGCGAGCCTTTCGAAGCAACACAACAACGTCGTGGCCGGGCTTGTCCCGGCCATCGACGTCTTTGTCGGTTAACGGCTACGCCGAGAGCTCCCTCGCCGTGATCACGTACTTGAAAGGATCGGGGTCGAGCGAATCGAGCCGTTCGCCGTCCACCTCCGCTTGCGGATACATGAGAAAACCGATCTTGGGACCCGAGGAGCCGGGCAGCTCGACGTCATGGGCGAAGTTGTAGGCCAGCCAGTTCATCTCCCAGGCGCCGAACAGCGTCTTGCGCGCCGCCAGCACCTTGGGATCATCGAGCGCGAGTTGGCCCGGCGGCTCTTCAAGCACGACCTTGCGCACATCCGCGGGATCGACCGGGGTCCAGCCGAATCCGCTCAGGAAGACCTCGGCGCGACAGTGCTGGGCCTTGCTGACGATCTCGCTGCCTGTCCCGAGGCTCTTGTAGCCAAACCGCGAGGGCGCGATGCGGATGCCGTAGACATCGC
>VAZQ01000543.1 GCA_005883115.1 Alphaproteobacteria bacterium
GATGGGCTGGTTGGTTCCTGCAGGTGGCCGACGAAAAAGGTCAATTCCTGCGCCTGCCCATTGGCCATCCTGCGCTCGAAATCGCGGCGCCCAGGCGTCTGGCGCAATCCGCCGGCTCGAAGCCGACCCAGCCGGCGGCAAGCGTCCCACAAGTCGATTTGTCGCCGCGCAGCCGACCGGCTGGGCTTGTTGGCGGACTCAGCGCGCGCCAGGAGCGCGCCGCGCAATTACTCGAGCACAGCCGCCGTCTCCAGCACGAGCTTTCATCGCTTTATGCCACGAGTATGCACCTGCGGCAGCGTGCCTGCCAGCTCGTCGCCCACGCGCGGCGCGCCTCTGCGGCGTGGCGTGATATCGACCTTTTCCCCATCGCAAATGAGGTGGTCGGCCCGCTTCCCTGGAATGTGGTCGCTCTACCGGGCCCGGGCCCGCGGCGTGGTCTCTGACACGCCTGAGCGGGCGGACATCAGCGTTCGATAGCTCATCACGTAGTTGGTATGACAGGAAGGAACGAACGACTCCTTCTAAACGCATCACGCTTTAGCGGGAGCCGCCGGCTCCGGAACTTGGCGCGAGCTTGGACGGCGCGAGGCTGGGCGCGGTTGCGAACTCGCTCACGCAGCGCGCGAGATCGCGCAAATGCAGGCGCAGTTGGTCGAGCGCAAAGCCGAGCGCGAAGATGCGCTCCAGCACCTCATCCGACAACTCTCGCGTCGCGCCTTCGCGGCGCAGCGCCGTTAGCTCGGCGGCGTAGCCCTCGAGCGCCGACTCGGCCGCCTGCAGCGAGGGCGGCGCTTGCCGCGCCGATAAGGCGACGGCGCTTGAACGCAGATAATCGGCGGCGGTCTCGCTCACGCGCGCAAGCGGCGGCGCAAGCCGCTGCCGCAGCGGCTCCGGCAGCGGCGCGACGGCGGCCCGCCCGATGATGACGAGATCATGGCGCAGCCGCAGCATTGTGCGTAACAGCGGGCGCTGGTCGGGCTCGGCGCCGAGCCGCGTGATCCGCTCGTGCGAAGCCTCCATGGCGATCTTGTCCAACCGCGCCAGCGCTTCACCGATTCTGTTCTGGATATCCGACAGCGCCGGCTCATCCAGATTTTGTGTGAACCCCGCGAACAGCTCCGGGAGAAATCGCGCCATGAGCGAAAGCATCCCCGTCGCCGCCTCGATGGCGAGGTCCTGCGCGCGCGCCGGCAAGACGAAAAGCGAGACCAGGAGCCCGACGACGCATCCGACCGCGACTTCGATCACCCGCTCGACGGCCGCCGCGATCGGGCCCGTATGGGTGATGGTGGGACCGAAGAAGACCATCACGGCGGTGAACGGCGCGGCGCTGAAGCGCGGATAGAGCGCGGCGAGCAGAACTGCTGGCGCGAGCGCCATCGCCAGCGCCGCGAACACTGCGAACGCATTGTCATGCGGAACGAGCGCGCCGATGGCACCCGCGTAGATGGCGCCGCCCAGCGTGCTGAGCAGATAGTCGGTCGATGCCTTGAGCGACCTGCCGACATTGATCTGGGTGAGGATGACGGCGGTAAGCACTGCCCAGAGCGCGATCGGCAGATGCAGCAGCTGCGCCGCCGCCAAGGTGAGCACCGCGGCCGTCGTGCTGCGTACGCACAGCCGCAGCTCCGCGCTGTGGGTGGTGCTCCATGCGCGCAGCTCCCTCCAACGTGTTGCCACAGGGCTCATGGCAAGCTCCTCGTGATGCCGCGCTCGGTCAGAGCATGTAGCCCGGATAGAGCGAAGCGATATCCGGGTTTTTTGTTTTCAACAGATGCCCGGATTTCCCTGGGCTCATTCCAGGCTACACACTCGCCGGTCCTTTTAGCGATGGGTTCTAGACCTGCGCTCAATCAGGGCGACCAGCGCGTCGGCTGCCCCTCCGTTCGGTTTTCGCCAGCGGTTTCGTGAGCTCGTGAAGGGAATCGATAAAGAGCTGCGCCATCGGGCTCAAGGTGCGGCCTTTGAGAGTAACGACGCAGGTGGGCACGTGCCAACGGGGCAGCTTGATAGGCAATATCCGAATGGGAGCGCGCCGCGGCCCATAGTGCAGGGCAGAATCAGGAATCATGGTGAGAAAGCGACCGGTCGCGAGCAAACCATAGCGAAGGTTCAGGGAGGCACTCAACACAACAACGCGCGGACTTTCCAGGCCGGCCGCGCGGAAAGCGGCCAAGGTGGGGCTGCCCGGCTCCATCTCGGGCGGCGATTGGATCCAAGGCTCCTCTGCGAGATCGGCAAGGCCAATCCGGCGCTGGTGGGCCCACTTGCTGCGGGGACCTACGACGACGAACAGTTGATCGTAGTGGACCGGTTCGAAGTTCATGTCCGGCTCGGGCGAGAGCAACCGCGCGACGACGACTTCGCATCGTCGATCTCGGAGGAAATCTAGAAGGGTGCCGATGCCGCCCTGCTCGGTACGCACTCTCATTCGCGGATACCGCCGGGTGAGTCGGTCGATAGCCGCGGGAACCAGCCCTGCTGCCGGTACCTCTGCGAAACCGACGCGCAATTCTCCGGCGCTCGGATTGGCAAGAAACTCGATGTCGCTTACGCTTTGTCTGAGCTCGTCGAACACCGCGAGGCTGCGCTTGAGTAGCGCGCGGCCGTAGAGCGTCGGCTCGACCCCCTTCGGCGTGCGATCGAGCAGACGAACGCCGAGCGTGTGCTCGAGCTCCGCGATCGTCTTCGACACGACAGGCCGCGAGATGGCAAGCTGCTCTGCCGCCTTCGCCATGTTGCCTTTCTCCGCGACCGCTAAGAAAACGTGCAGGTCGCGCGGCTTAAGACGACGGCCGATGCGATCGGACCATTGCATGACGTACCTAAATAGACACGGTAATATCGCATAATAGAACTTGTGACTACGTCATCACAGGGCAAAACTCTTGCCGGTTACCTGCAATGACGCCCTAATCGCGAGACGAGCATGCTCAGTCGTCGCTGCTTGTTCACAGCAGCTTCAGCCGCCGGGATCGCGGCTTGCCTTTCACCGCGCACGAAGTTTGCAATGGCGCACACCATTGCAAAGCCGGCGCGATTGATCGTGGGGTTTCCGGCCGGAGGCGCGCCCGATGTGATTGCGCGGCTGATCGCCGAACATATGAGGGGTTATGCCCCATCGGTGATCGTCGACAATCGGCCCGGCGCCGGCGGCCGCATCGCGCTCGAGTTGCTCAAGAGCAGCGAAGCCGATGGATCGGTCATCGCGCTCACGCCCATCGATCAGCTCGCCCTCTTTCCGCACATCTATAGCCGACTGGGCTATGATCCCCTTGAGGATTTCGCCGCGGTCACTCCTCTCTGTTCGGTGCAGTTCCTGCTCACGATCGGACCGCGCGTGCCGGCGAGCGTGAAGACGCTTGCCGAGTTCATCGATTGGTGCCGACATAACCGCG
>VAZQ01000610.1 GCA_005883115.1 Alphaproteobacteria bacterium
GCCTAAATGCCGAGCGTCTTCCAAATTCTGAGCTTTCCAGAATTCGTAGGGCGCAATAAGCGAAGCGCATTGCGCCGTTGCGCATTGCGCCGTCTGGCCGCTCGTCACATGTTTCACCGCGAGGGGGGCGGGAATATTCCGCAACACGGGGCGGGCGAATTCGACGGGCCGGTGAATTCGGCCAGGCATGAATGGCGCAATGCGCTTCGCTTATTGCGCCCTACGTGCTCAGAAGGGTCGGAGGTGAGCATCTATGCAGGATCTATTACCCCGCGCCGAGCGGATCAGCCGGCTACTGAAGCAACGCGGCGATACTATTGTCGTGGCGGAATCCTCGACCGGCGGTCTCGTTTCGGCAGCGCTCCTGGCCATGCCGGGCGCCTCGGCCTATTTCCTCGGCGGCGCAATTGTCTATACCCAGACTGCACGCAAGGTGCTCATCGATCTGGCCGACATATCGGCGCTGGGTCTGCGCGCCGCGACCGAGCCCTATGCGCGGCTGCTGGCGCAAACGGCGCGCGAACGTTTTGCCTCGACCTGGGCCTTGGCCGAGAGCGGCGCAACCGGACCGGCCGGCAATCGCTATGGCGATGCGCCCGGGCATTGCTGCCTCGCCGTGACCGGGCCGGTCGAGCGCGCGCTCACGCTCGAGACGGGCGACAGCGACCGTGTCGCCAATATGCGCGTGTTTTCGGCCGCCGCGCTCGATCTCCTGGCGCAGGCTCTCGCTTCGTAAATGGATTACCGCCCTCCTGTTGCGGGCCGGTGCTTTGTTTGAACCAAGCGAACCCATCGTCTCGGGCCGGAAGCTGGTGAGTTGGACGACTTGCGCCTCGCGCCTCCCGCGCGCCGATGCTAGCCTCGTGCATGCAAACTTGAACCAGCCGGGGATCGCATGACGCGCATCGCCATCACCGACCGCGCCGACACGAATCCCGAACAGGCGCGCGTCTACGACCCGGCTCGTGCCGATCGAATTCTGGAGTGGCAGTGACCTTTACGCGAGGAAAAGCATGGCTGTCGCGGACGAAGCAAAATCGGCAGAACTTATTGCGCGCCTGGAGCAGCTGCCTTTTTCGCGGTGGCATCGAAGTTTTTTCATCCTCGCCTTTTTCGGCATCATGTTCGACGCGGCGGATTTTGCCTTGTTTGGGGCCGCGCTGCCGCCCATTGCACGCGAGTTCGGGCTTGGTCCCGCCCAATCAGGCCTGCTGGCGACGGTTGGATTAGTCGGGGCATTTCTCGGCGCGTTATTCTGGGGAACCGTTTCCGATTACATCGGTCGGCGCACCTCGTTTCAGGCGACGGTCGGCATATTTGCGCTGTTCACCGGGCTCGTGGCCGCCTCGTGGAATGTCGCCTCGCTGGCGACATTTCGCTTCCTCTCGAACTTTGGGCTGGGCGGCGAGGTCCCGGTGACGTCAACGCTTGCTTCCGAATTCAGCCCCGGCCGCATTCGCGGCAGCATGACGGGCAACATCATGGCGGCGTTTCCGGTCGGGCTGATCGTCGCAGCGGTGCTCAGCCTCTTGATCATTCCGACGCTCGGATGGCGCGCGCTTTTCGTGGTCGGCGTCGTTCCGGCCGTGCTCCTGTTTTTCGTTCGCCGTTACATGCCGGAATCGGTTCGCTATCTGCTCAGCAAAGGCCGCGTCGCGGATGCAGAAAGGACGGTTGTGCAGATCGAGCAGCGAGCCATTGGCCGTTCCTTGACCGCCGAGGAGATAAGAGCGGCGCCGAGAGTGAAGCCCGAGCTCGCTGTTCCAACCGGGGTTACCGTATTCGAATTGTTCGCGCCGGGGCGCGCACGCACGACGGTCCTGGTCTGGATCGTCTCTTTCGGGTTCTTGTGGGCCTCAAATGGCATTCTGTTCATGCTGCCTACACCTACAATCCTGACGCAGCGCGGGATACCGCTTACGGATGCCATTGCTTTCCAGCTGGTGCAGGCGATCGGAGGCTTCTTCGGCTATTCGAGTTGCAGTTTTCTGATCGATCGCTATGGCCGCCGCCCGGTTCTGTTCCTGTACTTTTTTGTCGGCGCTTTCTTTCATCTGGCGTTTGCGATGTCGACAGGCTTTGCCACTTATGTCACGGCCTTCCTGGTTGGTTGGGTCAATCCCGGTGTATACGGCGCCACCAGCGTCTACGTCGGCGAGCTGCACCCGACCCATCTGCGGGCCACGGCCGTCGGCTGGTTCTTCGGTATCGGGCGCATCGGCTCTTTCCTGGTGCCCTCGGTGGTGGGCTTCATGCTCGCTTACGGCCTCGGCGGCTGGACGCTTTACACGTTCGCTCTCGCTTATCTGATCGCTTCCATCGCGCTCATCGCCGTCGGCGTAGAGACCAAAGGCCGCGTTCTCGAAGAGATCACGCAGGCGAAGCCCGTTTGAAGCCGTCCATGCCTCTCTGTAGGGCCTTGCCGCCCTCGCGATTCTCGTGTCCCGGGCGAGTGTAGCGAGCGCTCTTGCGCGAGCGGAACGAGACCCGGGACTCAGCGTGAGAAGCGCGAAGCACAATATTTGATCGCACGACAGCTCACATGCGATAGGCTTGCTACGTGCTGGCCCCGATAACGTATGCGTAGCCGCCGCCACGGATGGCGCCACCGGCACGCCGATGCTAGCCTCGCGCATGCAACTTGAACCAGCTGGGGGTATCGCATGACGCGCATCGCCATCATCGACCGCGCCGACATGAACGCCGAGCAGGCGCGCGTCTACGACACGGCCAAGCAGACGAGCGGCATCGTCGGCGGGCCCTACCATGCCTATATCCGGCTGCCAAAACTGTTCGAGGCGTCGCAGAACATACGCGCCACCCTCGCGTCCGGGCCGCTCTCGCGCCGCGAGCAGCAGATCGTCAACCTCGCTGTCGCCCGGCATTGGAACGCGCGCTATCCCTGGTACGCGCAGGCGCGCAACTCGCTTTCCATCGGCATCGAGCAGCCAATCATCGATGCGATCAACGCGCGCAAGACGCCGAACCTGGCGGACGCACGCGAGCGAACGTGCTTTGCCGTGGCAAGCGAAATTCTCGCCAACAAGGGGCTGCGCGAAGCGAGCTACGCCGCAGCGGAAAAGACGCTGGGGCTGGAGCATCTCGTGGCGCTGGTTGCGACCGTCGGCAGCTTTTCGATGACGTGTCTGACCGCGGCGACGTTCGAGATCGATCCGCCAGCGGACAATCCGATCCCGCTGGCGCAGTAGCGCGCACCTTCGCCGGCACGAATTGGGCGTCGGATATGATCGGCGCCTCGAGATGCAATTCGGCGGAGATCATGATGCCGGACCAGACGAGCGAGAAAGTAGAAGTGAAAATGTACTCGGACTTCAAGAGTCCGTATGCCTACTTGGCGTTCGATCCCGGCATGGCGCTCGGGCAGCGTTTCAACGTGCGCGTACGATGGATTCCGTTCCAGCTGCGAGTCAAAGGCAAGGGCGAGCGCAGCGTTTATTCCGAATACAAAGTCAAATACTCCTACATGGACGCCCGGCGCTGGGCAAAACCGCGCGGTCTGTGGATCCGCGGGCCGTTGAAGATTTATGACACCACCCCTGCCGCCATCGGAGGCTTATTCGCCCAAACGCAGGGCCGATTGCTCGACTTTGGCCGCATCGCCTTCAAGAAATTCTTTCTTCGCGAGTTCGAAGCCGATCAGCCGGAAGCCGTGGCTCGGCTGATCGCCGAGCTTGGCCTATCCGATCAACATTATTTCGAATATCTCGCCGGGGAAGGCCGCGAGGCCTACGAACGCGCTCAGCAAGAGGCGGCCGCGGACCACGTGTTCGGCGTACCTTTCTTCCTGTTCGCGGGCGAGCCGTTCTGGGGTTACGACCGGCTTGCGCTGCTCGAACAGCGGCTGGAGGAGGCTGGCCTCGCAATTGGCGACAAGGCAGCCTGAGCGGCATTGGGAGCGCCGCAGGCCGCAGCGCGGCCGTCCCGGACCTTTTCTTTTCGGATCAACGCAGCGAGAAGGCGATGAGTGCCAAATTGCCGATGCTCACGGGCTATCGCGTGCTCGACATTACCCAGTTCGTCGCCGGCCCGACTTGCACGCGGATATTGGCGGAGCTGGGCGCTGAGGTCATCAAGCTGGAGCTGGCGCCATCGGGCGACCGCGGCCGCGCCTCCGGCGACAAGCCGCGCGATGGCAAATTCAAGACGTGCTCGCAAAGCACGTACTTTTTCCAGCACAATCACTCGAAAAAGAGCCTGGCCGTCGATATCAAGCAAGCGCGCGGCCGTGAACTCGTCCGGGCGATCGTACCGAAGGTCGATGTGCTGGTTGAGAACTTCGCCCCCGGCGTGATGGCGCGCGCGGGCCTCGGCTATGACGAATTGAGCGCCATTCATCCGGCGCTCATCATGTGCTCGATCTCCTTGGCCGGGCAAACCGGTCCGCTCAGTCGCAAGCCCGGCTTCGACTACATGGGCGCGGCCTATGCGGGCATCACCTCGCTGATCGGCGAAGCCGATCGCGGTCCGGCACAATTCGCAACCGCAATCGGAGACCACGCAACAGGCGTGACGGCGGCGATGTCCATCGGCTTCGCCCTGCTGCATCGCCAGCGCACCGGCGAGGGGCAATACATCGACTGCTCGCTCGTCGATACCTACTACAACATGCACGAAGTGAACGTCCGAAATCGTCGTTGCGCGGATCATCGTTTGCTCCCAAGCGCGCGGGCTCTCTCCATCCGGACGGCGGGCCCACTGGAGTGTTCCGATACCGCGGCGAGGCGATGAACATGCCGGAATTGGCCGATGATCCGCGCTTCAACACGCCGCGAGGGAGACGCGACAACAATGCCGCGCTCAAGCACATCATCGAAGACTGGCTCGGCGGTTTTCCGAGCCGCGATGCGGCCGTTGCGGCGCTGGAGGCGGAACGTGTGCCTTGCGCGCCGGTTCTCACTCTGCACGAGGCCATGGCCCATCCGCATTTGCGCCAGCGCGGAACGGTCCGGCGGGTCAGGGACGAGTGGATCGGCGAATTCGACATCCCCGGGCTGGCGGTGAAATTTTCCCGATGGGCGGATCGCAGCGACATCGCCGCTGATCGTCTCGGCGAGCATAACGAAGAGCTCCTGCGCAAGCTCTTGTCCTTGACCGATCAGGAGATTGCAGGCCTTTACGCGGACAAGGTCTTGGTTCGCGATCCGCTTCTCGACGCACGCAACGCGTAGCCCGGATGGACCCCCGCGGACGAAAGCGGGGCGACGTCCGGGTTCGGACCGCCAAGCGCCGAGCGACAGCTCATGCCGGTCAGTTGAACTTTAGGTTCGCCGCTTTGGCCAAGGCGAGAATTGAATCGATCTCACTTTAGGTTCGCCGCTTTGGCCAAGGCGAGAATTGAATCGATCTCCCGCCTGATCTGCGCATCGAAGGCAGCGGGCGTGATCGGCATCGGGTCCATGCCTTGCTGCGCGAGTTTCTCCCGCACGCCCGGCGCGGCTAACGCCTTCTGCGTCTCCTGGGCAAGCTTGTCGACGATCTCGCGCGGTGTCTTGGCCGGCGCGAACAGCCCGGTCCAGAACGTGTAGTCGGAATTCTTGTAGCCGGCCTCGGTCGTGGTCGGCACATCGGGCAGCGCGGACGAGCGTTGCGGCGTGCTCACCGCGAGCGCCACGAGCTTGCCCTCTCGGATGAAAGGCAGTGCGGTGGCGATGGTCGAGCAAGTGAAGTCGACGCGCCCGGACATGATCTCGGTGAGTATCTCAGGCATCCCGCGGAACGGGACCTGCAAAGCCTCAAAGCCGGCGCTGAAGCGCAATATCTCGGCGGAGATGTGGGTCGCCGAGCCGACGCCGGCAGTGCCGAATGTGATCGAGCCGGGCTTGGCCTTGGCGGCAGCGACGAGCTGCTGCAGCGTCTTGATGCCCTTTTCGGGCGCCACGACGGTGACGTTGGGCGAACTGCCGAAGGCGGCAACGGCCGCAAAATCCTCGACAGTGTCGTAGGCCGCATTGGGATAAATCGCCGGCGTGGTCACGTGCGCGGAGGAATGGGCCATTAGCGTGTAACCGTCGGGCTCCGCGCGCGCGACCGCCGCAGCGCCGACGGTGCCACCGCCGCCGCCACGGTTCTCGATGATCAGCGCCTGTCCGAGTTGCCGCCCGAGCGGCTCGAACACGATACGGGCGACAATGTCGATCGTGCTGCCGGCACTAAACGGGATGATCACGCGGATCGGCTTGGCGGGCCAGCTTTGCGCGCAACTCACGCGCGGTAGCGCGGGCGTGATGGCGGCAGCGGCGATGAGTTGCAGATGGCGGCGGCGAGTATGTTTCAAGGACGTTCCTCCCCTCATCGGGCACGAATCGAAGGCGGCCTCCTGTCTGACTTTCAGCTTGCTTGTTGTCTTTGCATGCCATCAAAGTCCGAGCGCATTCGCTTATCCTACCTTACCAACTCCCGCATCGCCGCATCCAGCCCGCCGAGCGTGAGCGGATACATCCGCCGATGCCGGGGACCATCATCAGTCGCTCGCAGCCTTTGTCCAGGCGGCGCCAATACACCCACCATCTGCTCGACTAGATCGTGTGAAGCGCCGCTAACGGACGCACAGCGTCATCACCGCTTCGAAGAGTTGACGTTCGCAGGCGAGCCACCCTTCGGCGACTGTGGTGGCGCGGTGCGTGCTCTGAGATTTTGGATTACAGCCTTTTTTCCTTCGTGGCTCATATTTCCAACGGTGGTAGTCATTTTTTGACCGGCTTCGATCGGCGTAGCGAAAAGAAAGGAAAGTGCAAACATGGCCCCAATCAGGACTCGAAGCGTTGGTGTCATGACGGTGCCTCAAAGTGCCCCGTTCCCTCGTGAGAACTCTTCTGCAACTGAGAACACAAGTCAACTTAAGCTCTAGCGCGCTTGAACACGACTTCGATCCAAGGCAGTCATTGTTCGGGCCGAAATCCCGCAGTGTGGCGCGCCTGCCTTGCTGCGATTGCTCACGGCCGCTTGTGGCGCAACGCGTTGTTTCGCTCGCTGCCAATGTTTTGGACGCTATCGGAGTAAAAGCGGACATTGCGCGTGCATCGGCGGCGTGTCGATCCGAAGCGATTGATGCTGTGGACGGCGCCCACTCTGCGGCATCAAGGTGCCATAGGGTGGTTACGTCGAAACGAACCACTTGAGGGGTGCCGTCCATGAGCGATCATGACCCTTGTCGGTGGCGCGGCCCATTTGCATCCCGGCAAACCCGACGCCTCCTCGCAACAGTCTGCATCCTGATTCCCATGGACTGGCTCATCCTCATTCTCGGCGTTCCGGCGATCCTCATTCCGCTGGTGCTGCTTTTCGGATTCGCCGGATGCGTGACGCCTGCGAGCAGCTGCACCGATGACTCGGACTGCCCGGTCGGGACGCAATGCGTCGAGGGATTGTGTATTGCCGTCGACGACTCTCCTCCTTCGGCCCCGGAGAATCTGGCCGCGATAGCGCTCGATGA
>VAZQ01000611.1 GCA_005883115.1 Alphaproteobacteria bacterium
CGCGTTGCGCGTCCTCCAGCGTCGCCAGGCGGTCGAACAGTTCGATGACGAGATTGCGTTCCTCTGGGGTCATTGGTCCGTCTCCTTCCACCCTGACGACCTCTTCAATGTAGGCAATGCCCGGGCAACCGAAAATGACCGGCCGGCACAAAAAGCGTCAGCGCTTACGCGATTATGCCAGCGCGACGCCATGCCGCGCCAGCACCACCGGAAAAGCGTCACTGGTGAAAAACGCATATTCCTTTTCCCTGAGGGTTGTCAGCGAATCGAGCCCTTGTAATTCGCCGTCCACGAAGCCCGGATGACACATGACCACGCTGCCGTCGGGCAGCCGATCGAGGAAGCGGGGAAACAGCGCCGCGAAATCCGTGTCCTCGCGGAACTCGTAGGTGCCGGCGAAAGCCGGATTTGTACGCAAGCCCCGCGCCGAGGCTTTGCGCCGGAACCGATAGCTCAACAGATCGAGTAAAAGCCCCTTGCGGTCGACAACTCTTTCCACGAACGGCAGCGCTCGCGCGCACTGGCGTACCCACGCGTTGGGTGCGGTGCTCGCAACAACTTCCAGCACGGCGTCACTGACTTGGGGGAAGAGATGGATGTGATGATGCCCGTCGACGAAATCGGGCGCGCGGCCGAAAGTCTCGAGAAACCGCTCCATCTGACCCGCAACTTCCGCTCTCAGCGCGGCACGGTCGAACTGGCGCAGGATGGCGCGCCGCGCGGTTGTCGCGAGCGGTGCGAAGGCTCCCCCGCTCACCGGCTCGAAGCCCTTGCTTAACGGACGGAATGGCGCGGTCAGCGCAACGTGAAGCCCGATCGCCACTCGCGGCGCTGTGGAATTGAGCACATCAAGAGCAATCGCCTCCCCGCGATGAAAGCTCGGCGCCGCCACCAGCGCGGAGGTGGCATTGAGGCGTCGGCGTACCACGAGGTCGCGGATTGCCGTGCTGACCGCGTTGGAAATGCCGTAGTCGTCCGCACAGAGCCAGATGCGGCGCTCGGCTTGCCTCATTCCGCGGCCGAACGCGCAGGCGCCTCGCCGGAGGCACCTGCGGTCTCCGCCGTTTTGAGTGTGTGCTCGGCCACGAAGTAAACCGGCCGAGCTTTGAGCTCGGAGAGGATCTTGCCGATATACTCGCCCATGATCCCGATCATGATGAGTTGCACGCCGCCGAGCACCATCAGGCCGACGACCACCGAGGGATAGCCCGGAACGGACTCTCCGAACACGAAGGTCTCGATCAGGATCTGCACGCCGAAGATGAATGCCGCGCCCGCGAGCAGTAGTCCCAGCAGGCTCGCCAGCCGCAACGGCGCGACCGAAAACGAGGTAAGGCCCTCGATTGATAGTCCGATCAGCGAATAGAGATTCCAGCTCGTGCGTCCATGGATGCGCTCGGCAGGCTCGTAGTCGACCCGGATTTGCCGAAATCCGATCCAGCTCGCGAGCCCCTTGAAGAACCTATTGCGCTCGGGGAGTTGCTTGAGCGCTGCGGCTGCGCGCGGCGACAACAGGCGGAAGTCGCCTGCATCAGCAGGAATTTTTTGCCGCGCTCCCCAGTTGATCAGCGTGTAAAAGACCTTGACGCCGGCCCGGCGCAGCCACGGCTCGTTTCCACGGTGCGCCTTGGCCGTGTAGACCACGTCATAGCCGTCGTCGAGCCAATGCGTGACGAGCTTTTCAAGAAGTATCGGGGGATGCTGTCCGTCGCCGTCCATGAATAACACGGCTCCCAGGCGGGCATGATCGAGACCGGCGAGCAGAGCGGCCTCCTTGCCGAAATTGCGGGAGAGCGAGATGATCTGGATATCGAGATTGTCGGCTGGGAGCGCGCGCGCCGCCGCGAGCGTGGTGTCGCGGCTGCCGTCGTCGACATAGACCACCTCGGTAGCAAGGCCGCGTTCGGCCTTGAGCGCGCGGGCGACCTCGACAATGCGGGCGTGAAGCGTCGCAAGGCTTGTTGCCTCGTTGAACAGCGGCACGACGATCGAAAGCCCGGCCTCTGAAAAGCCGCGCGTGCGCGCGGCAGCGCTGCCTAGTGTCACCGCATCTGGAGCCATCGGGCGCGCCTTTTGAACTCGTACCCCGTTACGGAGCCGTTATAGCCCAAGCATGCGCCGCTGTCGCGCGGGTGTGCGATGCGCGGCCTCGGCGTCCCGGTCGGGACGTGCTAAGCGGGAGGAGCCATGGGGCTCTCCGCGCAGTTCGATCATTTCCAACGCCGCCTCACACAGGCTTGGCAGGACCGCGCTGTTACGCTCAAGGCGGCGAGTTTCGCGATGGTCGGCGTGGTCAATACGGTAGTTGATTATTGCGTCTTCCTCGCCGCCTACTACCTCCTCGGCCTGCCGTTGATTCCCGCCAATGTGCTCTCCTGGCTCGTCGCTGTCTCCGGCTCCTATGTGATGAATTCGTACGTGACCTTTGCCGTGGAGTCCGGCAGGCAGTTGCGCTGGCGCGCGTACGCCGCATTCGTGGCGTCCGGCGTCGCCGGGGTCATCACCAATACGACGGTGCTGGTGCTGGCGTCGCTTTGGCTTGCCGTGCCGGCAGCCAAGCTCTGTGCCATCGCGGCGAGCTTCGTGGTCAATTTTTCGCTCTCGCATTTCGTCGTATTCGGGTCGCACGCGGGGAAAGCGAGACGATCGACCGAATGACGAAAGCAGAGATGGTGTGGCGTGGTGTCTGCGGCGGCCGCGCAAGAGAGCTGCATCGGAGAGCGCAATGCGCGACGACGACAACTTGACGGCGGAACGCCCGACATTCGTCACGCACCTCGAATGCTCGGCGACCGGGGCGCGCTACCCGGCGGACGAGCTTCATAACCTCTCGCGCG
>VAZQ01000612.1:0-298 GCA_005883115.1 Alphaproteobacteria bacterium
TCACTAACCAGCATGAGCCGGGGGTGAAGCCCTACGCTGTCGCTCAGCTGCGCCAGGACAACCGGCTCGGGACCCTTTTCAACATGGTTGGGTTCCAGACCAAGCTCAAACACGGCGAGCAGACGCGCATCTTCCGCACCATTCCCGGTCTGGAGCGCGCCGAATTCGCGCGTCTGGGCGGCCTTCACCGGAATACTTTCCTCAACGCGCCGAAGCTGCTCGATGAGACATTGCGGCTCAAGGCGCAGCCGCGTTTGCGCTTTGCCGGACAGATCACCGGCTGCGAGGGCTACGTAGA
>VAZQ01000612.1:376-3327 GCA_005883115.1 Alphaproteobacteria bacterium
TGCACATATCAGCGGCGGCCACGTCGAGAGCACGTCCGACACGCACTCGCCGGAGGCGCGCTCGTATCAGCCCATGAACGTCAATTTCGGCTTGTTTCCGCCGCTTGCCCACGCGCTCAAGGGCGAAGGCAGCTTGCGTCTTCGCGGCAGCCAAAAAACGCTTGCGAAAAAACGCGCGGTCACGCAACGCGCGCTGGCGGACCTGGAGCGCTGGATCAGCGGCCATGACCGCGCCGTGGCGGCTGAATGACCCTGGCGCTGCGCGAGATCGAGGGCCGCTGGACGAGCCGCCTAGTGCTCAAGCGCGACTCCTTCTCGACTGTGGAGCGCGGCCGGTTTTCCACACCTGCGGGCGAGGTCGAGGCGGTGTTGCGCCGAATCGACCAGGTGCCATGGTGGACCTTCCCTATTGCCCATCACCTTTTCCTGCGTGAGCGCAGGGCGCTTGCGATCGCCGGCCGGCTCGGGGTCGCCCCGCCGCTCCTCTTTGCCGGACGGCGCGTACTCGTGCGCGGCTGGATCGAGGGGGTCGCCCTGCAGATTGCAAAACCTCATGGCGACCGCGCCTATTTCCATTCCGCGCGGATCGCGGTTCGTAAGCTGCATCGGGCCGGAATTTGTCACAACGATCTCTCCAAGCAGCAGAACTGGTTGCGGGGCAGCGATGGCCGCGCCTATCTCACCGACTTCCAGCTCGCCAGCTGTTTCCAGCGGCGAGGCCGACTCTTTCGGATTCTCGCCTACGAGGATTTGCGGCACCTCATCAAGCACAAACACCGCTATATGCGGGACGCCCTCACCGCCACCGAATGGCGCGTTCGCCGCCGCAAGAGCGGCTTCACGCGATCATGGATGGCGACCGTCAAGCACGTCTACAATTGGGTCGTGCACGGCGTATTCCGCCTTCCCGACCTCGAGGGTGGCGGTGCTCGCCTTCTGTATGACGCTCCTCGCATTACCGCGTGTCTCAAGCGTCATCCGCAGGTGCGCGACGTCGCCGTCGTCGGATTCTACGATCGCGGCGCAAAGAACAGCCTGTACGCGTTCGTCGAAGCGGAACCGGGGCTGTCGGAGCGCCTGTTGCGTGATTTCATCGTGCAGTCGGTCGCCGACCCCGAACCGCCGGAATGCATCCAGCTGGTCGACGGGCTGCCGCGGTTGCGCACCGGCGAAATCCGCCTCGAGCTGCTACAGCTGGTGGCCTCCAATCAGCTCGACCAGATCGACCAGCTGACGGTGGACGCAACCGAGCGGGAAATCGTGGGCGCCATCATCGCCCAACGACGCAACCTGGCCGATCGGTTCTAGGCGAACATCCGGTGCGGCCACTTCGCCGCGCGCCAAACGCGCAACTGCCGCCGCCATCCCGCGATTTCAAACGGCGTGAACGGATCGTAACCGCGCCGCTCCATGCGCGCGAGCGTCGGCCCCGCGAGTGCGACTGGCAGCAGCGCGGGCATGATCGCGGCTGGCGCGGCGGCGAGAAGTCGTTGTGCCTCGCGCAGATGGCGGCGACCGTGCGCCCGCAACTCGGCCAGTGCCGCGCGTAGTTGCGGCGTCGCCTGCCGCCCTGCGACGTGCTCGCGGGTGGCTCCGTGTCGCGCCAGAATCTCGAGTGGGACGAAGAGTTGGCCGCGCGCGGCGTGGATCGGAAATGCCGCGAGCAACCCGGCAATGGTGTGCGCGAGGCCCACATGGCGAGTCAGCACGCCGGTATCGATGCCGCCGGCGAGAATTCCTGCCGCGAGCGCGATAAGCCCGGCAGACACACCCTCTGCATACGCTTCGAGATCGGCCAGGGTGCGCATCGGCTCGTCGTAGAGATCGAATCTACGCGCATCGAGCAACGTCTGAAATCGCTCCGGCGGCAACTGATAGCGCGTGATGGTTGCGAGCAGCGCCACCGCGACCGGATGGCCTTCGGCGCGGCCTGCCAGCGCGTCGCTCCACCATTGCAGCCGGATCTCCCCCGCAAGCGCCTCGCGGGCCACCTCGCGCACGCGTGCGATTTCCAGATTGAACGCGTACAGAGAAAGGAGCGCGTTCCGATGCTCGGCGGGAGCAAACAGAGTGCTGAGAAAGCGGTCCTTGTCCGCCGCCCGGACGAGCCCCTCGCAATGGGCAAACGCATCCTGCATGGGGCTTTATACGGTGCGCCAAGGCGGCCACTCGAGCTATCACGGCCTGGCGGTGGATGCCCTCTCTTTACCCGTCCCTTCCTCCGCTTCCATGCGCGTCGTTCCGACGCCGAGATAAATCAGGATCGGCGCGGCGATGAAGACCGAGGTATAGGTGCCGACCAGCACGACACCGAAGATCATGGTTGCCACGAAACTGTGGATGGCATGCCCGCCGAAGAGAAGCAGCGCCAGCAGCGCGAGCGTCACGGTTACATGCGTGATGATCGAGCGCGACAGCGTCGAGTTGACCGAGATGTTGAGCAGGTCCGGCATCGACATGCGCTTGTACCGGCGCAGCATTTCGCGGATGCGATCGTAGATCACGACGGTATCGTTGAGCGAGTAGCCGAGAATGGTGAGCAGCGCGGCGATGCTCGACAGATCGAAATCGATCTGGGTCAACGACATATAGCCGATCGTCAGCACCAGATCATGCACGTTTGCAATCATGGCGCCGAGCGAGAACTGCCATTCGAAGCGGAACCAGAGATAGATGAGGATTCCGAAAATGGCGAGGCCGAGCCCGATCGTACTCTTCGCCAACAGTTCCGACGATACACGCGGCCCGACCACCTCGACCCGGCGATAATCAACCTCGCTGCCCAGAGCCTCGCGTACTTTGTTGATCGCCACCTGCTGCGCCTGCTCCCCACCCGGCTGCTGAGCGACGCGGATCAGCACGTCGGTCGGCCCGCCAAACTCCTGCAGCTGCACGTCGCCGAGCCCGAGCCCGCTGAGCGCCGCTCGCATCTTGGCAAGATCCGCCGCACC